>JAYTOA010000020.1:0-23854 GCA_043748015.1 Flavobacteriales bacterium | reverse complement strand
TTGTCGCTGCATTTCCGTCGCCGAGATACCCTTTTTTGAAAATGTCATCAAAGCCATCACAGCATACCACTTTGTAAAAGACATCTTCGAATGTTCCATTATTGTTCCACTTTTTAAGGTAGTGCGGAATGTGCATTGCGAACATTGCCATTGCCAATGGCTTTGTATCCAGTAATGCTTCGTGCATTCGCATTTCTTGCATTTTATGCCTTCATTTTCCCTTACCAATTTATAATGAGCTTTGCATTGATCTTCTGTTCCGAAGTCTTTTGAAAAATTTAAAATATCCATCGCATTATTTTTCTGTAAACTTGCAATGGGTGGTCGTAACCTATTTACAACTTGTAAACTCCGAAAGAATCAAATTCCTTAATTGTTTGTCCCGGCTATCTTTATGTGTATTTTCATCGCATCATTTCAAACAAAAACAGATTCACAAATTCGATTGAACCCAGATGAAAAATCTACTATTCCTTCTATTTACTTTTTTCGCGTTCATCCCTTCAAATTCATTCGCGCAAAATGACCCGCCACCCGCGCTAATGCCAAGCAAGGCTGATAAGTTGATCATCGACTCGATTGTAACCGTGACACATTATGAGGCATATTTTCGTGGCCGATGTGAGGAAGTCATTTCAGAAAAGGCAATTGCAGAAAACTGGAGTGCGGAAAAAATATCAAAGGCTAAATCGCAAATCAAATATGCAGATTTCAAATTTGACGTCCACAATGTCTTTGGAAGATACACCCATGAAGAGATCAAAGAACTCCTCGCTAAGTACAAGAAAGACAAAACCTGTCGCAACAACAACGTATTGCTAGATAGTAGAATGGTCGAAGGCAATTTGAATTTGTATGCGGATCGTTTGGGCAACGAGTAATTCGAAAGTGCTACTGTGTTCAGTTTTGATTAGGTGATTTGCAGATTTGGTGGTTTGGTGACTTGGTGATGAGCGGCGCATAGGATTTGAAGCGCGACATTGTTTCTAGTTCCTGGCGGCCTTGGTGATTTCAGAGCCGGCTTCTCAAAACTCACACTTCACACTCACACTTTTAAAAAGAAGTGTGAGGTTGAGAGAGGTCAGCAACAAAATTGGCATTCACTACAATCCTGAAATCCTCATGCTATATTTGTGTATGCCTGCAGCCACCACCCCGCAGAAATACTTCTATCGTGTCTTACAGATAATACTTGAGTCCAAACAAACGGGAGCATTTCCAAATTTAAGTACTTCGCATTTACAAGAACTACAACAAATGGCAGCAGATGAAAATACTTGTGGTAGCACTCAGGCTAGAGCCCTGCTCAGTAAGTTGACAGAAGTTGAATTTCCTATGAATATCAATACCGAAAATGTACATTTAAGAAGTCTTGAAAAAAAATCAAATCAAGTCACAACATTTCATGTTCAACCGAATCCTGCCAAGAATAGCGCATGGATAGATTTTCCATTTCAACAAGATATGGAATCTGTGTTTCTAACATTAAGGGATATCACTGGTAAAGTAGTTTTCTCTCAAAACATTGTGTCAAGCAGAGGAATGTTCGAAATAGATTCATCAAACCTTGGCAATGGAATTTACTTGGTCAATTTACAAGTCGATGGTTTCGACCTTGGAAATACTAAACTCACAATTCAACATTGAAATGAAGGCATTATTTCTTTTCTTTTTGATTGGTCTTGCAATGTTTTCGTCGGGTCAGACTTTTAATAAGCGGCTAACATTTTCTGAAGCGATAAATAGCGAAGGGAGAAACTGTTTTCAAACCAGTGACGCTTACATTTTTTTTTCGGCGTACCTGGATTCTATGAGCAATATTCGAGGTGGGAATATTAGGGTTGATGAAAATGGAGATATACTGAGTCAATCGACCATTCACAGTGATTCTGTCCAGCTTTATTTGGGTTACTATGGGAATTTTGACCATTTCGAAGGTGGGTTTGTTTCATGTGGTAACTATTATGCAACTCCTACTTCAATTGTTCAAGGAGAAATCATCAGGTTTGATGAACACGGCGATACACTCTGGACGAAAATTTATGATGCTCCAATTGGTGAGGAGGTGTATTTATACAAAGCACTAAAAGTCTGGGATGGCATTGTGGCCTGTGGATCATATTTTCCAGTTGGTGGAACAGCAACGTCCGCATTGCTATTAAAATTCGACAATGAAGGAAATTTCCTTTGGCGCAAGAATTATTTGTACACACAGCAAGCGGACGTCTCGTTAAATCTGGTGAGTGCCGTTGCGACACCTGATGGAGGTTACATTTTGGGTGGTGTAAAAATTGGAGATAATTGGGACCACATGGTTATCAAGACCGATAGCCTCGGTAATCAAATCTGGAGGAAATATGAAGGCGATGGGTACGATAATTTATTTGCAATGGTTTGCAACACTGCAGATGGCAACTACATTTTTGGCGGAATGGATCAGAATGCGTATCAATATCACGCGCGCTCGCAAATTACCAAAATCAACGCCAATGGCATTTTCGCTTGGACAAAATTTTTCGGCGAAGAAGGACCTGATTGCTGGGTGTATGCCATCAAACAAATGCCCGATGGTGGTTTTGTGTTTTGTGGTGCTGATAGATCTTCATGGTCGTTGTATGGTTATATCTGCCGTATTGATGCCGAAGGGAATGAGATGTGGTACCGCAAATACCAACAGATGGAAGACGTATGGGTGTGGGCCAGCGATGTTGTCCACACGACCGACAATGGATTTTTGTTAACTGGCCTTATCGAAACAACGAGTGATTTATCATCCGGTATTTGGGCACTCAAACTCGACAGCATGGGTTGTCTCATCCCCGGTTGCGAAGTGGGAATCATCGAAGCGGATAAGCTCGCCGCAATGCGCATCTATCCCAATCCTGCGGATGAATTCATCAATGTGTTTGTTGAATCGAAAAACCTGCACAATTGCGAAATGATACTCTACGATTTGCAAGGCAAAGAAATTTACTGCACCACTATCCGCGAAAGCGGCAATACATGGATGATGAATAGTGCTACACTGCCAACCGGTATTTACTTGCTCAATCTTTCATTGGATGGCGAGGTGGTGGCGAGTGAGAAAGTCGTCATCAGGCATTAGTAATTGGGTTATTGGGTTACTAGGTTATTGGCTGCGCTAGTTGCTTAAAAGCGTCTTCTCAAATCTCACACTCACACTCACACTTTTTTTTTAAAAGTGTGAGTGTGAGAAAAGAGATATGAGTGTCGAAGCGCGCCCTCCGCGGACTGACTACTGATGATTACATGCTGACCGTTTATTCAACAACTAAACGCCGCCCGCGCTCCCTGCAATCCCACAATCCTTTACCCCTATAATCCTCCCCGCATTTCAAGAGCCACATCCGGATAATCCGTTATGATATGCCGCACGCCGAGTTTCATCATTCTTTGTAGGTCCGCAGTTTCGTTGACAGTCCAGGTGATGAGTTCGATGTTGTGTAAGCGGCAGTATTCCACTGTTTCAATATTTACAATTTCGAAGTGAGGACTGTAACCGAATGGAACAAAACCGAGCAAATCGATTTCAGTTTTTGGATCTTGTGAATGCGGATATCGGAGATAGACGAGTTTCAGGTGAGGCGCGCGTGTGTGAAGCTCGCGCAGGATGCGATCATCAAAACTTTGAATGATACAATTGTCAGAGAGGTTGAGCAATTCAAATTCAGCGAGAAATTGCTGCACATATTCAACAGGTTCGGGTTGAAAAACAAAGTCCCAATCAGGTTGACTTTTTATCTCAATATTCCATAGTGGTTCTTTTCTGCCAAGTAGCCATGACAGTTCACGTATGGCCTTCACGGCTTCACCTAGCATTGGTTTGTACAATCCCGGGATTTGCTTTTGTTTCGGGAAACGCGGATGTGGAAATGCGCCACAAGGAAAAGTCTTCACCGCGTCAGGCGTCATCTCATAAATGTTGAAGAGAAATTCTTCTGATGAGTTGATTTCCATGCCGTCGGGTCGGCTGCAAATTTCGCGGTGCATGTAAGGATCGTGAGACACGAGAATCTCTCCGTTCTTCATCATCACCACATCAATCTCTAATGCATCAACCCCGAGTTTGGTAGCTGCAGAAAGTGCGTAGATGGTATTCTCAGGATAACGTCCGCGCCATCCTCTGTGCCCGTGGATTTTGATTTGATCTTTTTCAGGAAGCGTTTTCATCCCTACAAAAGAACATCATGACAGGTGCAATTGATAATATTTCTTTGCTTGATCGGAGGATAAGTCGCAATACATATAAGTACTGTTAAGTGCGGTTTATTCAGTGTTCTTGCTTTTTAAATCCATTTGACTATGCAGAATTCTAATAATTAGAATTTCATTTGACGATATTTTTCTATACATAACAAAGTGGCGGTATGCGAGATAGCCCATCATTCCTTGCGCAACTTCGTCATACGCTTTTCCCTTGTTTGGATCATTGGAAATTTCTTGGCAAGCCTGAAGCAAAAGAGTGTAGTATTTGTTGGCTTGTCTTTCAGACCAAGTGTCATAAGTGTATTCCCAAATATCAGCCAGATCTTCAACAGCTTTATTGGTAAGTTGAAACTTAGCCATTCTTCCTTTTACTCTTTAATGAAGTAAGATGCTTCTTGGGATCAAAGTTTTTTGCAGTGCCACTTTCAAGTCCGTCGGACACAGCTTGTTTCAATGCAATAAGGCGTCCTTCTTCTTCTTCCAGCAGCCGCAACCCTGCCCTGATAACCTCACTTGCATTGCTGAAACGGCCCTGATTTATTGAAAATTCAACAAAGGATTCAAAGTGATTGCCCAATGAGATGGATGTATTCTTGCCCATTTTTTTTTTACAAAGTTACCATAATCTGGTAACTATGCAAGATTCATGGTGTACTTTCAAGTCGTAAATAACTAAGCCGTCAAAGCAAATAATTACTTCAAATGCGCCGCCAGATAAGCCTGCGCTTCTCGAATGCCTTTTGGCTTCAACACAATTTGTTTGTTGCTGTCAAGCAGGAAAAAAGTTGGCGTGCGCGTTACGCGATAGTCCTTCGCAACCGGCGATTGATACTCGGCCATTCCACAGACATTGGGAAAAGTGAAACCGCGTTCCTTCACGGCATTGTCCCACATGATCTTGTTTCTGTCGATGGAAACACCGATGATCTCAAAACCTTTTGCATGCCATAGTTTGTAACAGGCATTGACATCCGGAGCTTCGCCTTTACAGTGCTCACACCAGCTACTCCAGAACATCACGAGCGTGTACTTGTTCTTTTTTGTGATTGAATAGAGGTCAACATTTTTTCCATCCAATCCTGTGAGCGAAATATTCGGCGGCGTTTTTCCGACACTAAGATTCTGAATGCTTTCTGCGGTGCTCTTGATGATATTACTCAAATCCGCATCGCCACATGCATCACCATTTACATAATTATCGATGATATAAGCGCTTATATTTTCCATACCGCTTTCATAAAAACCTGTGAGCATTTGGTTGAGCGAAAATTCAAGCACTCTGTCGTTTGCTTTTGCTTTTTCAGCAACAGTCGCGATGCAATTGATAAAACCACTTTCCTCACCTTTAGAGAAAGAACGCATAAAACTTTCAATGCGATCTGTAAGGACTTTACTTCTCACCACGCTTTCATCGCTGAAGTCGATATTGTCCCAATACGTTTTGATGTCTGTCTTATTTGGTTCTTGTTTCCATGTGAGAATTTTTGCGAGATGCGTATTCGGATATTCTTTGATGAGTGAAACCTGCAATTGAAGCAGTTCGGTTTCCTTTGCTACCCCTTGTTGCTCGAACTGCGCCTTCATTCCCGGAGACTTTGCAGCACCCACCTTCGCATCTTTGATGGCTTTCAACAATGCAGGCTCCTTCGACATGTATGTTGCCCATCCTTCATTTTCCTTAGAGTTGATCGCATACAAACTCGACTCAAATTGCATCGTGCGAAAACCAATTTCGCAAACAGGTTCGGAAGGATTGATGATGACCGGACACATGTTCTTTTCTGCCGTTCCCAACATATAAATTCCTTGGTCGTATGCTTTATTACCAAAAGAGAAAAGGTAATTGCTCACTGTGGTGCTGTCTTTCAGAAACGTGGTTTTACCTTGTGTTGACCACAAGTAAAGTTTGCCCTCTTTATAAATGATCATCGCTCCTTTCACTTCCACGTTGCCCGTACGCGAACCTTTGTTGGCATCAGTGATACCATTCACCAATCCATTTTCAGCAGATGAATCAACCATCTGGGATTTGGATTCAGCGGTTTTGCTATTACTGTCACAACTATTGAGCGTCATCACAGAAGCGATGGCGAGCACGAGTAAATTCATTGCTATGGAGATTTTTTTCATGAAGAGGACAAATATAGAACCGCAATATCACAGCGTTGGCACTTAACATTTCTATGCAATAAAAGAAGATTAAAAATTCATTCCTGTCAAACCAAAATCCTAGCTTTCGCGTATAGGTTTGACGCATGGAAAAAAAAGATGCCTACATAGCGTTTGGGGTCACCGGAACTGACGACTTACAAGACGTTCGCACGGCTATAGAAGAAAAGTTGTTCGCTCTAAAAAACGACATACTTCAGAAGTATATGGTGCCAACATTGCTTACTAAAAAAATGCAGAACCTGCAATATTTAACGCTTGCAGAATATGTTCTGTTGGATGGTGAAATCAAACAAGCCGAAACACAAGAACTTTGGTCTGCAAGTCCTGCGAATAGAATTGATTTTATTGAGCAGTATGAAAGTCATATCAGCGTATTAAAACTGACCTTGATGAATTGCACATCGTTTCATCAGTTGATGAAGATTGTTCAATCGTTCATCATTACACAAGACTATTACATGGTATTGTTTCGAATGTTATTCAACGAATTCAGCGAGGCATTGCCGGAAGAAGTGAATACCAGAGAAATCATTGACACCGGCAAACTATTGTTGGCATTAAAGAAAGAAGAACTGGATGAAAAACAAACGTGGGAGATAGAACTTGAATTAGCTCGCATCGATAAAATTCAGAAGCTCAAAGTGAGCTAAATATTACTCGTACCTCAAAGCGTCAATCGGATCAAGACTTGCAGCTTTTTTAGCGGGATAATAACCACTCGCCACACTCACGATTAAGCATATAGTTACACCTAAACCAATCCACGCCCAGGGAATAGTAAAATCTGTTTTCACAACGAGTGAAACAATATTGCCCATAAGAATTCCGAGGACAATTCCTATAATTCCACCGATTTGACCAATCATGATTGCTTCAATCAAAAACTGAGATCGAATGGTTTTTGAACTAGCGCCGACAGCTTTGCGCACACCAATTTCGCGCGTTCTTTCCGTCACGGACACCAGCATGATATTCATAAGTCCGATAGCAGCACCAAGAAGCGTGATCAATCCAATGATCGAAGCACCGACAGTAATGTTTGCCGTCAGTTCGTTGAGATCCTTCGCAAACTGATCGCTCTTCCGCAATTCAAAAGAATCATCTGCACCAAGTTTATCACCCCTCACAACACGCATCACACCGTGAGCTTCGCTAATGGCCTCTTCCAGACGTACCACATCGCCAACACGAATGTTCAGCATGTATTCCGTATCGTCCGTAGCAAAATTTTTTCTCACATTTCCTACAGGAATAAGACACTGACTATCGCCTGACATTCCGAGCGTATTTCCTTTCGAAAGCAATGCACCGATGACTTCATACTTGTAGTTGCCAATAAAAACTTCGTTTCCAACAGCTCGTTTCCCATTTGGAAAAAGTTTCTCGATGATGTCAGCGCCAAGAATGACGACGTTGGCACCATTGGTCAATTCAGAATCGGAAAAATTTCTTCCTTCCGACATATTGTATCCGGAAAGATGAAGATAGGGCGCATCGCAACCTATTACACGAATGTTGGGATTGGTTTTTTCGTTACCAAATTTCACGGTAGCATTGAAAGATCCGCGAGCGGTAATGGATACGATGGCGTCGAAGTCAAATTCCTCTTTGAATTTCTCTGCTTCATAAAAACTGACCGGTTCATTTTGAACCTCACGCTCCCCGTCTCTGCCGCCGTGCCAACCACCGCGAATGGTAAATGTATTGCTGCCAAGTCGCGAAAACTCCGTGTTCACCTTGTGCTCAAGCGCAGCAGTAGCAGTAATCATGGCAACAAGTGCCATTATTCCAAGTGCGATAATGCTCACAGTAATAAAGCTGCGCAACTTCTGACTGCCTATGGCATTCCATGCGGTGCGAATATTTTCCTGCGTAGCAGATGTGATGAATTTCATGCTGAAGAATCACAACAAACCTAATCCGTAACATGCATCAATAACAGTGATAATTACAAGTGGTATCATACTTTGCTGTTCGGCGGCAATCGCGAAATTCTGTGAGTGATCAATAAATGTCCACTCAATCAAAAAGCATTTGGCTCACCAATCCATCGTTAAAAAAGCGTGCATATCATGTGACCAAACTCACTCAATGAAATGAAGTCAGCAAGAACAGGCAGGTATATTTGCACTCAAAATTTTATTTTTCAGAATATGAACGAAGCAAAAGAACACGTAAAGTGTCTCATAATAGGGAGCGGACCGGCAGGGTATACAGCGGCTATCTACGCAGCACGCGCTGATATGAAACCAGTGATGTACGAAGGAACACAACCGGGTGGTCAACTTATGGACACCACCGAAGTTGACAATTTTCCGGGATATGCTGACGGAGTGAAAGGTCCGGCGATGATGGAGGATTTGAAAAAACAAGCTTTAAGATTTGAGACAGATGTTCGCAGCGGATGGGTAACCAAAGTTGATTTCACCGGACCAAAACATTATGTCGAAATAGACAATGGCAAGCACAGCATCACAGCAGATAGCGTCATCATTGCGACAGGCGCTAGCGCAAAGTGGCTCGGACTACCGAACGAAATCCGATTAAGAGATGCGGGTGGTGGAGTGAGCGCATGCGCAGTTTGTGATGGATTTTTCTATCGCAATCAAGATGTTGTGATTGTCGGTGCCGGAGATACCGCCGCTGAAGAAGCAACATATCTCGCGAAGCTTTGCAGAAAAGTCTATATGGTTGTCCGTAGGGATGAAATGCGCGCGTCGAAAGCGATGCAACATCGCGTTGAAAACACAGCCAATATTGAAATACTATGGAACACAGAAACCGTTGATCTCATAGGAGAAACCGGTCTGGAAGCGGTAATAGTTAAGAACACTGCGACAGGTGAAGAAAGAACATTGGCGGTAACGGGGTTCTTTGTTGCCATTGGTCACAAGCCAAATACTGATGTATTCAAGCCATGGATCAACACAGATGATGTGGGCTATATCAAGAATGTTTTGGGCACTGCGAAAACTAACGTTGAAGGCGTTTTTGTGTCGGGAGATGCGGCAGACAAAACATACAGGCAAGCAGTTACAGCTGCAGGCACAGGATGTATGGCAGCTTTGGATGCGGAGCGTTATCTGGCTGGAAAGGGAATCCACTAATAGCTCGTAGGGGTTAGGATTTAGGGTTAGCGTGCATCAACACGTGATGAATTGTTTGCGTTCTATTACTGTGCTCAATCTGCATTTCCATCTGCGAAAATCTGCGTGAAACCTGCACCTTTTTGTGTGAAATATACTTTCCGGCATAGTTTTAACTCATCAAAATTCAAAGCATCCCTCCATGCAAAAAAACGTACTCCTACTTATCTCATGTTGCATCCTTTTCATCACAGCTTGCGCGCAACCTTCATCGGATCCAATATCTGAAATCAAAAAACAACCTTTAGCACATTCGCAACAACAAGGGACAACAGTCGCTTTCTATTCTAAAGAAGAATTACTGGGGAAATTTGATCCTGCAAAGCATGCTTCGTTTGTAAAAATCGAAACTTCTCATACAGACAAGCCAAACATCTACATGCGCCTCCAAGCTTATGATTCATTTCGACTGATGCATGAAGCTGCAAAAAAGGAAGGCATCAATATTCGCATCATATCGGCAACGAGAAATTTCGATTATCAGAAAGGTATCTGGGAGAAAAAATGGTTGCGAGAGAAGTACAAAGGTTGGTCGGAAGTTGACAAAGTAAAAGACATCCTGAAATACAGTTCGATGCCCGGCACCAGCCGCCATCATTGGGGAACAGACGTTGACTTCAACAGTGTTGAACCCGGATGGTTTGCAAAAGGCGAAGGAAAAAAACTGTATGATTGGCTAATTGCCAATGCGGCGTCCTATGGTTTTGCCCAGACATACAACTCCAAAGCGAACGGTCGCACCGGCTACGAAGAGGAGAAATGGCACTGGAGCTATATGCCGCTTTCGAGAGACATGCTTGAGCAGTATAACGCTTCCATCACCTACAATGACCTAACAGGCTTTAGCGGCAGTGCATCAGCGAAGGCGACACAATCGATAGAGTTGTACGTGAATGGGATTGATCCGGGGCTGCGATAGGATTGTAGGAGTCTAGGATTATGGGATTGCAGGGAATGCGGGCGGCATCCTTCGCTTCGAAGATGGTCAGCAATTAGGGGTTAGGATTTAGGAATGAGGAGACGCGAATTGAGCGATCGGTCGATAAGTAGTCTTCAGTAGGCAGTACGTAGTCCGCGAAGAGCGTTGTGTGATTTCGGCGAATTAGGAGAATAGGATTAGAGGGGGAATGCGCTCTGCCACAATCATCAAATCCCCAATTCGTCAAATCTCAAAATGCTTTAGTATTAATAGCGCCGCAATCACCAATAACCCAATAACAAATAACCACTTCTGTGCTTTCTGAAATTCTTTGTGTGCAATTCCGTGTGAAACAAAAAAAAGCCTCGAATTTCTTCGAGGCTTTAGGGTGATCGATGGGGATCGAACCCACGACAACCAGAACCACAATCTGGGGCTCTACCAACTGAGCTACGACCACCGTTTAAAAGCGGGCGCAAATTAACGTCGAAATTCCTGCTCAGACAACAGGAAAATGAAAATGCCTTTCAGATTGTAGATTGGCACCTGGTTTTCAAAAAATTGAAGAGGAAAAAACTCAACATATTATTTCTCAGCAGCTGGTATCCAAGCAAGGCAGTCTCCACGCTAGGCAACTTCGTGCAACGCCACGCAGAAGCCGTTGCCACAGTTCACAATGTGCAGGTTCTGTATATTACTTTTCTTGACGGCATTGAAGAGAATTTCCGAATTGAAGACCGAAAAATTCATGGCGTAGATACCACCATAGTCTATTGCAAAAAAGGTTTTTCAGGATGGCAAGGCAAGCGAATAGCTTTTAAAAAGGGCATAGAATATCTGCAGAGTAGAAACCGTTTTGACATTGACATTGTTCATCACAACATTATCTGGAACAGTGGTTGGCAAGCGCGATATCTCCACAAAAAATTCTCCTTTCCTTATATCATCACTGAACATTGGACGGGATATGACAAATCCATACGCAGTGATCAGCCACTTTTTTTGAAAGCCTTTTCAAAGTATGTGGTAAAGAATGCATCAATCATTTGTCCCGTTTCAGAAAATCTCGCCGGCGTGATGCGCGAATATGGATTGAGTGGCAACTACGAGGTAGTCCCCAATGTAGTTGATACAGTCATATTTCATCCGGGAAAAAAATCGGAAGAGATGATCCATTTTTTACATGTGAGCACGTTGGACGACGCACACAAAAACATTTCCGGCATCCTTAGGGTTTGGAAACAATTCAGCGATACTGTTTCAAATGTGCATTTGACAATTGGTGGAGATGGACCTTATGAGCACTTTCAACGAATGGCTGTAGAGCATGGCATTAGAATAGAAAGCATCACATTTTTCGGAGAAAAGCAGCGAGAAGAAATTGCCAATTTGATGGCGGTAAGTCATTGTTTGTTGATGTTTAGCAACTACGAGAATCTGCCTTGTGTAATCATTGAGGCAATGGCTTCGGGAATGGCTGTAATCAGCACTGACGTAGGTGGAATCGCCGAACATGTTGACTCATCAAAAGGACTCCTTCTTCCGGCTCGTGATGAGAAAGAATTGCTCAAAAATTTACATGAAAGCGTTCATCTCATTTCACGCCTGAAAGTACTGGAATTGCAAGATTATGCAATCGAGCATTTTAGCGTAAAGAGTATTGCAGGGGCATTCGATCACGTATATCAAAGCGTTCTGCTTCGGAAGTAGCAAAATTCCAACTCTATGTCGTACCAATTTCAATTGCGCTTAAGAGTGCTACAATACTGAATGGTAAGGATAACAAAATGTATTATTTGGAGTGTGATATTGAATAATGCATCAGTGTTAATAATTGGTGAATATTCGAACAGCCATTTCCACTCTAGTGCAAGTTAACATTGCAAGTTCAAGGACGAACAATCTATAGCGCTATCAGTGACTGCCGCTTGAAAGCAGGAGTTGTGGTAATGTGCGGATCAATCGAACAAGCAACCAATACTTTTTTATGAAATCATCTTCTGTTTTGCAAATTAATTTGCACACATCAATGGCTGTTAAAACTTTGTTGTCTCTTATTAAACCAAAAAAAAATTGCATTCGATTTATTCTGTTGATTTCGCTATATAACATATTGACTTCTCAGCATAATTCAGTGAATGCGCAAGTAGAAGTAAATCCGAAGCCGGCAAAAGCACAATATGCTAACGGCATTGGCATCGTCGCTCCGGATAGTCTGTTTTCGTTAAATTTCAGATTCAGGATTCAAAACAGGGCTGCCTATACAACCATCTCTGACGACAACTTCAGTGCATCAGAAATTGAAGCAAGAGTGCGAAGATTGCGTTTACGATTTGAAGGATTCATCATCAATCCTAAGATCAATTATTTCATTCAACTTTCTTTCTCGCGTGGCGATATGGATTGGAATGTCAATGACAATTCAACAGTAAATACCAGTCCAAATATTGTGCGTGATGCGGTGTTGATTTATAAGCCAACTTCTCACTGGACGATGGTATTTGGTCAAACAAAACTTCCAGGCAACAGGCAACGTGTCGTCTCTTCAGGTGATTTACAATTCTCAGATCGTTCGATTGTTAATGCAACGTTTAACATCGACCGAGATTTTGGACTTCATGCATACTATCAAAACAATATCTCCAATTTCACCTACATAGTAAAAGCAGCAATCAGTTCCGGTGAAGGTCGAAATTCCAATGTTTCAAATGCGGGGCTTGCCTACACAGGTCGAATAGAACTCCTTCCATTCGGCACTTTCACCAACAATGGAGATTATTATGAAGGTGATCTTGCTCACGAACAAACGCCCAAACTTGCTCTGGCAGGTGGATATCACTACAATGAAGGAGCGATACGCACTGCAGGCACATTGGGCAAAGATTTATATGAACCAAGAAATCTCGATGTATTTATTGCGGACATGGTTTTCAAATACAAAGGATTCGCGTTCACTTCGGAATACACAAAACGAAGCACGAACAATCCAAAAACAGTGAACGCATATTTTCAGCAGCGAATTATTTACGTTGGAGATGGAATGATGGGTCAGATGAGTTATTGCTTTAAAAACATGTATGAAATAGCCGGTAGATACGCTGTGATTACGCCGAGCAATTCTATTCGTGATTCGGAATTTGGTAAAGAAGAAATTGGTTTAGGCGTTACCAAATATTTGCGCAATCACCGATTGAAAATTCAAGGAAACCTTTTCCACTTGCGCGACAAAAACATGGTAAAAAACGAGTATCTCAACTCGCGATGGATGGCAGTGTTCCAGGTTGAAGTTGGATTCTGAAAAAAATACTCTCTTACTTTTTACGGTAGAAATAGATGACCACTAAAGGTGAAATCATTAACTCTGCAATCAACGCAATAAAGAGTGTTAGACTGATGAGAAATCCGATATAAAATGTTCCCATAAAATCGGACATGATCAGAATTAAAAAACCCCCGCTAAGTATGAGCGTTGTAACAACCATTGCTTTACCGGTTGTCAAAAATGTGCGCTTCACAGCGTAAAGAGACGATTTGCCTTCCATCAAAAAAGTACGAACGCGTGCGAGAAAATGGATGGTATCATCAACAGCAATACCAAACGCAATATTGAAAATGATGGACGTCGAAACTTTTAACGGAATTCCGGTTAGCCCCATAATTCCACCCACGATTAACAAAGGAATCACGTTCGGAATGATGGTGAGGAAAATCATCTTTCCGGATTTGTAAACGAATCCCATCACAAGGCCAATTGCCGTAATAGAAAGCAACAAATCCCACAGCATATTTTCGACGAGATACTTGTTGTTGAGATCGATGAGATGTGCGGTACCTGTGACGTGATGTTCGAACGAAGTATTGCAATTTTCAGCAATAAATCTATCGAGCTTTACATTCAAACTATCGTAATGCTGCCGACCAAAATCACCCACTTTACCACTGACACGCAAAGTTCGCTGTTCTTTATTGTAGAAGAGCTGGACCAACTCCGACATGTCCTTTCTGAAAAGGAATTTCTCTGCGAGTCTAAGGTCATTGTCATCGTCGGGAATGCTGTAAAATTCTTGTTGTCCTGCATTGAGCGCCTTATTCGATGCCTTTATCATCTCGCCAATAGAGATCAAACTGCCAACACCGTACTCAGTTTTCAGAAAGCCATCAATCTTTTCAAGATCTTTCAAAAATGGTTTTGAGAATGCCATAGAATCATTATTCAGAACGACGGCCATTTCGAATGGTCGCACTCCGGAGAAATGATTTTCCATGTAAAAGAACTCCTGCTTCAACCTATGGTTATCGCGCAGATCTTCCAGCATTTTGTTATCGACTTTGATTTGAAAAATGCCAACGATGCTCAAAATCACAACAGCAGTCATTCCAATCACAATACCCTTTCTTTTTCGAATCACCCATCTCAAAGCAAAGTGAAGTTTTGAAGTCCAGAAATCTTCAGAGACCGCGAATTGATACATGCGCTTTGGTTTCGCCAAAAGCAACACAGCTGGAAGCATGGAATAGGTCAATCCATACGCGAGCATGATTCCAACTGATGTGTAAATTCCAAAATCTGATATGGGTTGAATATTGGAAAACACCAACGTCATAAATCCAATTGAGGTTGTCAATGCTGTTAGGAAAGTTGCAAGTCTGATGCTTCGGAATGCATGCTTAATTGCTTCAGCTTTCTTTTTTCCGTTGCGCAATTCCTGCAGATATTTGGTCAGTACATGCACAGAGTCGCTCATTCCAACCACGAAAATGATCGTTGGCAGAACTGTAAGCATCAGGTCGAGTTCTTTTCCAAGAATCTTAATAAACCCGAGCGTCCAGATTATTGAAACAAGGACGACCAATGTTGGTATGATAATTCCCCACACAGATCTGAATGCAATGAAAAGAAAAATGGACGTCAGCAACAGGCTCAGACTGATGAACATAATCAGTTCCTTCATCATCAATTCCACATAAAGTCTTTGTCCAAGTGCTCTGCCAATTATGTGAGTCTTGTCAAACTGAAAATTGCCCGCGACACGTTCCACATCAAAAGAAAGCTGATCACATTTCGACTTTGACAAGCTTTGTTTATGCTTCATGTTTATAGCAACTGACTTGCCATCTTCCGAAAAGAATAAGCCTATCATTCCCGGTGATTCGTAAATTTTCAGCGAGTCGTATGCGTAATTTTCTGGTTCATTCCAGCGCAAGAGTGGCACCTTAAAAACCTGACCCATGACGGGATCACGATAATATTGTGACAACTGCGTGGGACCAATTACCTCTTCGACATTCTGCAGTTCGCGCAGTGCATTGGTAAGGCTATCCACGCGACCGAGGAATTCCACATCATAGATCCCGCTGTTGTTTTCCAGCGCAACAATGAAGAAGTCATTGTCAGTTTCAAACTGCTTTCTGAAGTTATAATAATATGCCGTCTCAGGATCCTTCTTTGGAAAAAACGCTTCGAAGTCATAACTGAAACTGAGCTTTGAAATCAGGAAAAAACAAAAGACAGTAATCACGCTGATTGCCAAAATGACGAGAATACTGGTTCTTTTATTCATAGAGAAGGATGACGCCTTGCAAAACAAGTGCATTGTAGGCATTGTTCAATGCGGCAGCGTGCAATTTATTGCTTCGTCATGGATTAGGGATTCAGGATGATAGGAATATGGGATTATGGGATTATAGGGTGCGCGAACAGTAGGTGGAATTGAAAATAGCAAATGAAGATTGAAAATTTTCCGGCAACGAAAAGAATCTGGTTATTGCCATAAAATATTATCCAATAAAAGCAAGACATTTCACTCCACAAATCGCAAATCAAAAAGCGCAAATTAGAGGCAGACAACACAAAAAAAGCCGCCATGATGTATGGCGGCTTTTAAATATCGAAATGTGAAATTATTTCCTTAATGAATCACGGATCTCAGTGAGAAGCTTTTCTTCATTGCTCGGACCCGGAGGTGGCGGTGCAGGTTGTGCCTTCTTTGTTTTGTTGATGGCTTTGATGATCATAAACATCACAAAAGCGACAATAATAAAATCGATGGCTACAGTGATAAAAGCACCATAACGAATGGCAACGGCTTCAACAGCTTCGGTCGAAACATTACCAGCCGCATCGATAACTTCTTTAGAACCCGGTTTCAATTCCCAAACGAGCTTAGAGAAGTCTTTTCCGGAAGTGAGAAGTCCGACAAGAGGCATAACCATACCATCTACAAAAGCGGTAACCAGCTTACCAAAAGCGCCACCCATCACAAATGCAATGGCCATGTCCACAAGATTTCCCTTGAGGGCAAATTCTTTGAATTCTTTCAACATAATAAATAGAAATTAAGTAATAAATAAGGTTTAAAACACTTTCGAAAAGTATAAAAATTCGCGTTAAACAAAAAATAAATAATAAAAAACCCGGATTACTCCGGGTCTTTTAATATTCAAAATCAGATTACTTTTTGTCTTCCTTCACCTCTTCAAAGTCAACATCGGTTACCTCTGTATCAGAAGCGGCACCAGTGCTCTCGGCATTACCTGCATTTGCATTTGAAGTATCACCACTAGTCTGGTTGTACATTTCTGTAGAAGCAGCACTGAACACGTTGTTAAGATTTTCGATAGCTGATTTACAAGCCTCGAGGTTCTTCTCAGCATGTGCTTTCTTCAAATTGTTCAATGCATCATCAATCGGCTGCTTTTTATCAGCAGGGATTTTATCGCCGAATTCCTTCAACTGCTTTTCTGTTTGGAAAATCAGTGCATCAGCTTGATTGATCGTATCCACTTCTTCTTTCATGCGACGATCAGAATCAGCATTTTCCTCAGCTTCACGTTTCATCTTTTCGATCTCTTCCTTGCTTAGACCCGAAGATGCCTGGATGCGAATGTTCTGCTCTTTGCCTGTTGCTTTATCCTTCGCACTCACGTGAATGATACCATTGGCATCAATGTCGAATGTTACTTCAACTTGAGGAACACCACGCGGTGCAGGTGGAATGCCATCCAAGTGGAATCTTCCGATCGTGCGGTTGTCCTTCGCCATCGCTCTTTCACCTTGCAAAACGTGTATCTCAACACTTGGCTGACTGTCACTTGCAGTAGAGAAAGTCTCACTTTTCTTAGTTGGAATAGTAGTGTTAGCTTCAATCAATTTCGTAAGCACACCACCCATGGTTTCGATACCAAGTGAAAGTGGCGTTACATCGAGAAGCAATACATCTTTCACTTCACCGGTAAGTACACCACCCTGAATCGCTGCGCCAATGGCAACAACCTCATCAGGATTTACACCTTTTGACGGCTCTTTTCCGCCGAAGAATTTTTTCACCGCATCCTGAATGGCAGGAATACGAGTTGATCCACCAACGAGAATAATCTCATCAATATCCTTTATTGAAAGACCGGCTTTCTTAATTGCATTTTCGCAAGGAGCGATAGTGCGTTGAATCAAACTGTCTGCGAGTTGTTCGAATTTAGCACGGGTAAGTGTTTTCACCAAGTGCTTTGGAATACCATCAACAGGCATGATATACGGCAAGTTGATTTCCGTGCTCGTTGCAGAAGAAAGTTCAATCTTCGCTTTTTCAGCACCTTCTTTCAATCTTTGTAGTGACATTGGATCTTTCGTAAGATCGAAAGAATTTCCGTTTTCATTTTTGAATTCCTGAACCAACCAATCGATGATTACCTGGTCGAAATCGTCTCCACCAAGGTGTGTATCGCCATCCGTTGAAAGCACTTCAAATACACCTTCACCCAGTTCAAGAACTGAAACGTCATGTGTTCCACCACCGCAGTCAAATACAGCGATTTTGATATCGTGGGCCTTCTTATCGAGACCATAAGCCAAAGCCGCAGCGGTTGGCTCGTTGATAATACGCTTTACAGTCAGACCTGCAATCTCACCGGCTTCTTTCGTAGCCTGACGTTGCGAGTCATTGAAGTATGCAGGAACAGTGATAACCGCTTCAGTCACTTCATGTCCTAGGTAATCTTCAGCGGTCTTCTTCATCTTCTGAAGAACCATGGCTGAAATTTCCTGTGGCGTGTACATTCTGTCGTCAATCTTTACACGAGGCGTGTTGCCGTCGCCCTTGACAACTGTATATGGTACGCGCGATGCTTCTTTAGCGCATTCGTCGAAGCTATTTCCCATAAATCTCTTGATAGAAGAGATGGTTTTAGTAGGATTGGTGATGGCCTGACGTTTTGCAGGATCGCCCACTTTACGTTCGCCACCTTCCACGAAGGCAACAACCGATGGTGTTGTTCTTCTTCCTTCGCTGTTAGCAATTACTACCGGCTCATTTCCCTCCATTACAGCTACACAGCTGTTGGTGGTTCCTAGGTCAATTCCTATTACTTTACTCATGTTGTTGGTTTTCTTAATTATTTCGCCTTTTCAAGCATCCCGCGATAGTCAAGGTTAATGCCATCCGCCGGAATCCGACCGAATGTCAGCATTCGTGTCAGAATATGACGTGAGGGCAGTTCTTATTGTCAGATTCTACCTTTGATTGAATTCAAAAATGGAATGAGCGTATTGACCGAAAGATGTCTTTGTTAATTTGCATCCCAATGCTTCGAATTTATAAAGATCATTTGAATCGTCAGGTAGAAGTGCCTTTTCCGCCGTTACGGATTGTCTCTTTGGTTCCATCACAAACTGAACTTCTGGCAGATCTGGGTTTAGATCAAGAGGTTATAGGCATCACCAAGTTTTGCTTACATCCGGAAAGTTGGTTTAGAAATAAAACACGAATTGGCGGTACGAAAACGTTGAATCTTGGGAAGATCCAGTCATTGAAACCCGATCTCATTATTGCCAATAAAGAGGAGAACGATCAAAGTCAGATTTCGGAGTTGATGGCAGAGTTTCCCACATGGATCAGTGACGTTCGTTCGCTGCAAGATGCACTTAGCATGATTCATTCTGTTTCCGAAATAACAAATCGCGCAGAACGAGGAGCAATTCTCAGGTCCAAAATTCGACTTCGATTCGAAAATATCCCAGCGACCGTAATGTCGAGAACATGCGCCTACCTCATTTGGTGGCAACCAATGATGACTGTGAATAGTGACACATTCATACACGACATGCTCATGTATTGTGGTTTCAAAAATGTTTTCGGTCATAGGACAGATTCGAGATATCCTGAAATTTCAGAAGAAGATTTAATGGATGCCAAACCGGATTACATACTTCTTTCATCAGAACCGTTTCCATTCAAAGAAAAGCACATTCAGCAGTTGCGGCAGCAATTTCCCCATTCTCAAATTCGACTTGTCGATGGCGAAAATTTTAGTTGGTATGGTTCACGACTGCTTCATTTTCAAACGCTCGAATGACTTCAGTGGTCAACATAAGAAATTCATCAGCACTTCAACCTGTATCATAAACACTATTTTTTTATGAGGGCATTTGATAAACATGCTGTATATCATAAAAATTAATTGTGGCGTCCTATAATGTAGTGACTGCTTCCGATATTCGCAGCCTCACGCAACCAACACTAGCGCCTAAAGTTTGATAAATTATTTTAAACATTCAAGACAACTTGTGCTCAGAATACATCTGACACTTTTGTTGGTGGCTGTATCAATTATCGGAAATGCGCAGAGCGTTGGGGTTGTGCTCAGTGGTGGTGGCGCAACAGCAATGGCGCATGTTGGTTTCCTTCGTGCACTCGAAGAAAATGACATTCCAATAGATTTCATTGGAGGAACAAGCATGGGCGCAGTCATAGCGGCCATGTATGCATCAGGATATACAACCGCAGAAATCGACAGTGTAGTTCAAGGACCGGAATTCCTAAAGATGGCCACAGGTTATGTAGGAGATCAGTTGCAATTCTATTTTAAGCATTATGAACCGGATGCATCTTTTGCGAGTCTACGTTATTCACACGGTAAAATTATCACGAATGCATTGCCAACCAATCTGATTAATCCGGTATTACTTGATTGGAATTTTATGGAAGGCTTTAGTCAACCGGATGCAGCTTCGGGCGGGAATTTCGATAGTCTATTTATCCCATTGAGATGCATCGCGGCGGATGTTGAGCATAAGAAGCAAATCATTTTTCGACACGGCCCCATCAATATTGCCGCAAGAGCATCGAGCACCTATCCATTCTATTTACCGCCGCGAAGAGTAAATGGCGACTTGCTTTTTGACGGAGGCATTTACAATAATTTTCCTGCAGATGTCATCTATATGGAATTTCTCCCCGATGTTATTTTGGGGTGCAATGTTTCAGGAGAATCACCCGGACCCGATGAGGATGATCTCTTCTCACAACTGCAATCCATGATTCTATTCCGTACAGAATATAAATCAATATGTGAGAGTACCATTGTTGTTGAGCCTTCCCTTCCCGATGTAGGAACATTTGATTTTGATAAACGTTCAGCCGCGATAAAAATTGGCTATCAAGCAACCATTGATAGCATGGCGGTCATCACGGGTATGATTGCACGTCGTGTAACGCTAGCGGAAAAAAACGAACATCGACATAAATTCAGAAAAAAATTCAAACCCTTACTCATTGAGAAAATTGAAATCACCGGACTTGAGAAGTCGCAGAACAATTACGTTCGCAAAGTCCTTGGCAGAAAATCAGGTCCCGTTCCGCTTTCTAAATTAAAAGAGCCTTACTTCAGAGTGTTTGATGATGATAAAATCAAATCCATTTTTCCGGTTTTGAAATACAACAATGAGACGGAGCACTTCACATTGTTGTTGGATGTAAAAAAGGAAAAAGATCTGATGATGGCATTCGGAGGAAATTATTCTTCGCGTTCCATCAATACAGGATTCATTGGAGTGAAGTACAATGTGTTTGGAATAACCTCCGCCACCATTTCTGCAAATACCTATTTCGGTCGTTTTTATGGAAGTGTGAATGGTAATATTCGTTTAGATATAGCGGGATCATATCCGGTTTCCATGCAAGGAGGATTCACATTTAATCGTTGGGACTATTATAAAAGTCTCTCAACATTTTTTGAAGATGTAAAACCGTCTTTCATATTGATGAATGAGCGTTTTGGCAACTTCAGCGTATCGTCTCCGGCAGGAAACAAAGGCATGTTGAGAGCGGATATTATATACGCACACATGTTTGATGAATACTATCAAATTACGAATTTCATTTCGACAGACACATCAGACAGAACCGAATTTGATGCCGGCATCATACGCCTGACCTGGGAGCGTAGCACGCTCAACAAAAAACAATATGCCAACCGTGGTTCCTTTCTTTCGCTTAGTGGAAAAACGGTTCTAGGAACCGAGTCCACAATACCGGGATCGACGTCATCCATACGCGATACCACATCCACAAATCACCTTTGGTACAATTTGAAACTACAATACTCCAATTATTTTCTAAACATCAACAAATTTCATTTCGGCTTCTTGCTCGAAGGAGTGGCAAGTACTCAAGACTTTTTCCGAAACTTTATAGCATCTTCTATCGCAGCTCCTGCATTCAATCCTATTCCTGAGAGCCGCACTTACTTCATGCCTCAATTCAGGGCGCATAACTTTGCAGCCGGCGGTTTGATGGCGGTACTATCGTTGACCAAAAATTTCGACTTCCGGGCTGAAGCATATGCGTTTAACCCATTTGGTCAGATTAAACAAAACGACTCTAATCAGGCTAGATATGACTGGACCAAAAGGCAATACATCATGACCTCAACATCCTTCGTTCTTCACAGCCCGCTCGGCCCAATCAGTCTCACCGCAAACTATTATGATACTAAGGAAGATCAATGGAGTTTCCTTTTCAACTTCGGATACATCCTGTTCAACAGATCAGCAAGAGACTGATTTGTGCATAATACAATAACTGCTGCTTCATTGCATTTGGTGATTGCGATGTGTGAGAAGTACTTTCACCGCTGTTTCAATAAAGGAATTATTACATGCAAAAAATCCGATTCGCTGTTGTAGGCGGAGGACATATAGGAAAAAGACATGCGGAGATGATCATTCGCAATGAAGAAGCGGATCTTGTTTCGATGTGCGACATACGTTCTAAATCTGATTGCGGTATCGATGAAGACATTCCATTCTACAGCACCATAGAAGAAATGCTTGCACAAGGCCCGGAATGCGATGCAGTATGTATCTGTTCCCCAAATGGTATGCATGCTGCACAGGCACTCTATGCGCTTTCTTTGCAGAAACATGTAATCATAGAAAAGCCAATGGCCCTAACCAAGGTCGATTGTGAGAAAGTGATATTCAGCGCGCTCAATGTTCACCGTCAGGTATTTTGCGTGATGCAGAACAGATATAGCCCACCAAGTAAATGGATCAAAGAAATCATAGATCATAAGACACTTGGGGAAATTTATATGGTCAACATCAACTGTTTCTGGAATCGTGATGATCGTTACTATGCTCAAAGTGCATGGAAGGGCAGCCTGGAAATGGATGGAGGAACACTGTTCACGCAGTTTTCGCATTT
This sequence comes from Flavobacteriales bacterium, assembly GCA_043748015.1. Taxonomy (GTDB): domain Bacteria; phylum Bacteroidota; class Bacteroidia; order Flavobacteriales_D; family Sanyastnellaceae; genus JAIBBG01. The sequence goes on along the minus strand of JAYTOA010000020.1, from coordinate 911 downwards.
TGTTGACATGATGTATTGGTTGTTTGGCGACATCCAAAATATCACTTCACGCTTCAGAAATTTCACACACGCAAACAACACGGAATTTGAAGACAGCGGAGTAGTGAGTTTTGATTTTAATGATGGAGGAATTGGGACCATTAATTTTTCAACTTCAGTGCAGCATACGAATTATGAAAGCAGCATGACCATCATCGCTCAAAACGGCACTGTTAAACTTGGCGGTCAATACATGAATGAAGTACACTATTGTGACATCAAGAACTATGAGATGCCAGACTTACCTGCATCAAATCCTGCCAATGATTACGGAGCATATAAAGGATCGGCTGCCAATCATCAGCACATTATTCAGAATGTAGTGGACACGTTGTTAGGTAGAACAAAGATCACGACAAACGCCATGGAAGGCTTGAAGGTTATAGAAATGATTGAGCGCATGTATCAATCTTCGCCTCGCAACCTGCGGCATGTAATGAAAGATCAGCACACAACGAAATAAATTTTCTGAAGAAAAAACTGACATCCGTTCTGCGCAGTGAGTTTGTCAAGAATGTACTCACATTGATGACCGGTACAGCACTGGGTCAAGGTCTTGCATTGCTTCTTTCACCAATTATTACAAGACTATTCAGCCCAACAGATTTCTCAACATTCGAACAGTATGCATTCCTGCTAAGCGTCTTTGGCGTGGTGATAACCGGCAAATACGAATTCGCCATTATGCATCCCGGAAATCGCTATGACGCGCGACATATTGCTGCACTTGCATTGCGCGTAGCTGTGATTTCGTGTTGTGTGATTTTGATTATCCTGGCTTTCGTTTCTGGAAGTATTTCAGAACTTGCCCATAACGAAAATTTGCAATACTGGCTTTGGACATTGCCGATTGCATTGATGGCGATTGCAAT
>JAYTOA010000019.1:0-20602 GCA_043748015.1 Flavobacteriales bacterium | reverse complement strand
TCAAAAGAATATCGCACTTTTGCTCCCTACGTGATTCGTGTTTTTGAACAGCTGAAAAGACTCGACGCGTTTGAAGGACTTTATGCTGAACATGAATTAAAATTTCTGCACATTATTACACATACGCTTTATCGCAATCTCCGTTTTGACGAAGCGCGGATATGGTTGAAAAAGTCGCAGGAGTTATTGCCAACACGTCACAAATGTCGTCATCCGCTATTCTCGAAAATTACGCTGCAAGACGCGGCCATCAACAGCTTCACTGGTAACAATGCCGCAGCAATCGCTATTCTGGAAGCTGCTATTGAAGATACAGATTGCAGAATTATCGAAGAGGATAAGCTCGATATGTTACTCAACCTCTCTGTATATTATTTCCAATCGAGTGATTTTAAAAAAGCCAATTACTATATCAATAAAATTGATTCCACATCTAAGTGGATCATCGAACACAAGGGCCGAGAGTGGCTCTTCAAAAAGGAAACGATCGAGTTGATTATAATATTCGAGCTTGGTCACAAAGACCTTGCGTACGACCGTGTGAAAGGAATTCAGAAAAGGTTTGCGACTTTCCTGTTGGAGCCTGCATACCACTTTCCCGGTATTTTTCTTAAGTTGATATTGATAATGATTGAGGAACCCGGGACGATCACTTCCATAGAGTTTGCGGAGAAAGTAAAGGCTGTCAGTCACGATTGGCCGGGCGAACGTCGCGACATTCAGGCCATCACATTCTTCTGCTGGCTGAAAAGTAAAATGACAAGACAGAATTATTACACCGTTTTGGTTGGATGGATGGCAGATGAGGCGCAGCGTGGAGAGGCAAGTGCTGCTAATTCGGAAAAAGTATAACAATCAGTATCACATCTCCTCTACCCTTTTCTTCATCGCCAACATCTCGTCGCGGAGTCTTGCGGCTTCCATAAAGTCCATGTCCTTTGCGGCTTTGTCCATCTTCTTCTTCGTTTGATCTATGGCAACTGAGAGCTGATCTTTGCTCAAATACTGCAACACCGGATCGGCGGCAATTCCGGCTTCATGCTCCTCTTCACTATAATATTTCTTGCGCTGATCGATCATTCCACTTTGCTCGAATATCGTCGACATGCCCTTCTTTACTTGAGTGGGAACAATTCCATTTTCCTGATTGTAGATCACCTGCTTTTCTCTTCTGCGAGCGGTTTCATCTATCGTCTGTTGCATACTGTCTGTGATTTTGTCTGCGTACATAATCACGCGACCATTGATATTGCGCGCAGCACGTCCCGCTGTTTGAGTGAGTGATCTGTTGCTGCGCAGAAATCCTTCTTTGTCTGCATCCATGATGGCAACGAGCGAAACTTCCGGAAGGTCAAGTCCTTCGCGCAAAAGGTTCACTCCAACCAATACATCAAACTTTCCTTCACGTAAGTCGCGAAGTATTTCAACGCGATCCAATGTCTGCACTTCACTGTGAATGTATCGACACGCAATACTCAATTTATCGAAGTACTTCGCCAATTCCTCCGCCATGCGCTTGGTTAATGTCGTTACAAGTACTCGCTCATTCCTGTCAATATTGATTCGAATTTCTCCAATGAGATCGTCGATTTGATTATGTGATGGTCGCACTTCAATGGGCGGATCTAACAATCCAGTAGGACGCACAACTTGTTCCACCATCACGCCTTCACTCTTATTCATTTCATAATCCGCGGGTGTTGCGCTCACATATATTACCTGGCGTTGCATTCCCTCCCACTCCTGAAAAGTAAGCGGGCGATTGTCCATGGCGCTTGCCAATCGAAATCCATAGTCAACAAGATTCACTTTACGTGAACGATCACCACCGTACATCGCTCCAACTTGTGAAACAGTAACGTGACTTTCATCTATGATCATTAAATAATCTTCAGGGAAATAATCCAACAAACAGAAAGGTCGCTGTCCAACTTCTCTTTGATCAAAATAGCGCGAGTAATTTTCTATACCCGAACAATAACCCAATTCCTTCATCATCTCAACGTCGTAATTGACGCGTTCTTCCAGGCGCTTAGCTTCAATGAATTTTCCCGCAGCTTCGAAACCTTTTACTTGCGCCGCCATCTCTTGCTGAATCTGCCAGATGGCATCATTCATCGTTGCGCGAGATGTGACGAAAAGATTTGCAGGATAAATGGAGATCGTTTCAAATGACATCATTTTTTTTCCTGTGTCAGGTGAAATAGTTTCGATCGTTTCAATTTCATTTCCAAAGAATGTTACACGAACAGCATAGTCGGCGTAAGCGAGATAGATGTCAACTGTATCACCTTGCACGCGAAAAGTTCCGCGTGTGAATTCACTGCGTGTTCTGCTATAAAGTGAGTCTACCAGTCGATGCAGAAATCCTTGTCTGCTCATCGCTTCGCCGCGTCTCAATGGAATTACACTTTTATGAAACTCAGTTGGATTTCCTATACCATAGATGCAGGAGATACTTGCAATCACAATCACATCACGCCTTCCGCTGAGCAAAGCACTTGTAGCGGCAAGACGCAATTTTTCAATTTCATCGTTGATGTTGAGATCCTTTTCAATGTAAACTCCTGTCGACGGCAGATATGCTTCAGGCTGATAATAGTCATAGTAACTGACGAAATATTCTACAAGGTTTTCCGGGAAGAACTGTTTGAACTCTGAGTACAATTGAGCGGCAAGCGTCTTGTTGTGACTAAGAATCAATGCCGGTCGTTGCGTGTTGGCAAGCACGTTGGCAATGGTAAAAGTTTTACCCGAACCCGTTACACCAAGCAATGTCTGATGCAGATCGCCACGTTCAACGCCTTCCGTTAATTCCTTGATGGCAGTGGGCTGATCCCCACTGGGCGTGTATTCTGAGGTAAGTTTGAATTCCATGAGTGTCGCAAGTTATGGAGGACATCGATAAACTTAAAGCAGACATTTTGTTAATCATCATCAAGGCAATGCCTATTCATATGCTGAGGATTTGTTTGATGCCGGTTGTTCATTGTTATGCTTTGTGGTTTATGGAATGAAACATCATTTTTAATCTTAGCCAATTGTCTGAACAGATTGGAGCGATTGCTATTAAGAAATGTTACGACATTGAATGGGCGTTTAAGAACGAATCCCTAACTTAGCAATCAAACTAATAAACTTTACCCTTATGAAAATAGCTGTATTGGGTACCGGCAATGTCGGAACCACCATAGGATCAAAACTCGTTGAACTTGGACACGAAGTAAAAATGGGTTCTCGCACTGTAGGCAATGAAAAGGCTCTGGCTTTTGTGAAAGCTGCAGGTGATAAGGCTTCACACGGAACATTTGAAGATGCAGCCGCATTCGGCGAAATCATATTCAACTGCACCAAAGGAGAAGTTTCCATCATTGTTTTGAAATTAGCAGGGGCTGAAAATTTAAAGGGAAAGATTGTCATAGATGTTTCAAATCCGCTACATGCATCAGATGGTATGCCGCCATCGTTGTTCATCTCCAATACAGATTCATTGGGCGAAGAAATACAGCACCTTTTTCCCGAAGCACATGTTGTGAAGACACTCAACACAATGTGGTGTGGCTTGATGGTCAATCCACGAATGCTCCATGATGAACACACTGTTTTTATTTGCGGTGATAATGCTGAGGCAAAAAACAAGACGAAATCAATACTCAAAGAATTTGGGTGGAGAGATGCTGAAATACTCGACCTCGGCGATATTACCAATGCGCGCGGTGTGGAATCATACCTACCGCTTTGGCTTCGCACTTATTTGGCGACGAAGAATGGGGCGTTCAATATTAAGGTGGTGACGGCTTGATGATTTTGTGATTTATAGATTGTCCAAACAGACTTGCCAAATCGTATCATATGGCATGGTATATCAAATTCTTGAGCTTTAACAGTTGAGAGAAATTCGCGCGAACTCTGAACTATGAACTATTATCTACCTCCACTTTGTTGAAATCTAGCCCGTCGGCACAATATTCGCACCTCCTTCGATTTTAATTTGCGAACTTGCCCCGATCTATCGCTTGAGGAGAACTTTCAAAATATTACGTAACACTGTCATCACCTTGATGCTATTGGGTGTTGGGCTATATTTTGCCATTCAACTTCCATCTGTGCAAACCTGGTTGACACAAAGAGTAGCGTCTTATCTGAGCGGCGAGCTGGGCGCAAAAGTCACTGTTGGTGGAGTTGAAATTGATCTTTGGGCGAGGCTTAAAATCAAAGATCTTTACATAGAAGATCAGTACCAAGATACGCTCGCGTTCATTCCTTCTTTGTCGATGCGCAACTATTCCATCGATCAACTCACAGGAAAAGTTTCTATCAATGTTGCTGAACTTGAAAGACCATATATCAACATTATTCGGCACGAAGGTGACAGTGTTCTCAATCACAAATTCATAGTCGATTACATCAACAAGGACGCAGATACTTCAAGTCACACATTGGTTTTCATGAATAGCTTGAAAATCGTTGATGGAAGTTTCAAATACACCAATGAGAATCGATTGGTGAGCGAAGATTATGGTATCGATTGGAATCATTTGGATGTGCGCAATCTTAATGTTGAATTCAACGCGCTCGCCATGATCAGCGACAGCATTCACGCCAATATCAAAGGACTTTCATTGGTGGAGAAGTCGGGATTCACAGTAGAGAATATGAATACTGAACTGCTGATGGCCGGCGGTAACACGCGCATGATTGGATCCGATGCAAAGACGGAGTATTCTGCGCTACAAGGTGATCTCACCTTTCTCTTTAGCTCCCTTGATGACTTTGATGACTTCGAACATCGCGTTCCAATGAACCACCATTTCGAGAAAGCAAGTATCCAGATGAATGAACTTGCCTACTTCAGTAGTTCGTTGAAGGGTTATGATAAAGTGATCGATCTTACAGGAAATATCAGAGGAACTGTCGCCAATTTGAAAGGTAGAAATATCAATATCACGTTGGATGAAAACACAAGCTTTCATGGAAACTTCGACATGGAAGGCCTGCCGGAAATTAATGAGACATTTATTACACTCGACATCAAATCACTCAGCACTAACAAAAAAGAGCTCGACAAGATTCAACTTCCACCATATGATTCACTGCACTATTTAACAACTCCTGAGAATTTTGCAGAACTCGGACAAATTACCTACAAAGGAAATTTCACAGGCTTCATCAATGACTTTGTTTCTTATGGAAAAATAACCACAGCCATTGGCTCTATCAGCACTGACCTTTCCCTAAAGGAAGATCCTGCAATTAAGGATTATAGATATACCGGAAATCTTGCGCTTCAAAATTTTCATCTTGGAAAATTCTATTCTAGTTCAACGCTTGGCCCATTGAGTTTTGACGTTGCGGTTGAAGGTCATGGTTTAGGAATCAGTAAAGTGGACGCAACATTTAAGGGCGACATTTCGGAATTGTATTTGAATGGATACAACTACACGGGCATCACGGCTGATGGCACTTTCAAGCTCAAATCTTTTAGTGGGAATTTCGTTGTGAGCGATCCAAACGTAAGTGTAGACTTTGTTGGCGCCATAGATTTCTCTAAGAAAAATCCGATACTTCAATTCGATTCTCAGATCGCTCATCTCAATCTTAAAGCCATACATATTCTTGAAAAATATGACTACAGCTCGGTGAGTGGGTCTGTGAGCATAAAAAGTGAAGGCCTTGATTTCAATCAGTTTCAGGGCGAAATCATACTCGACGACATGACGTATTGCGCTTTGGATCGCGACTATGCATTGAATCATCTTGAGCTCACTTCGATACGCGGATCATCACCGGTAATCACACTTGACTCAGACATTGCATACGCTGAGGTGAAAGGCCAATTCGATATATATGAAATAGGCAATAGTTTTATAGAAATAGCCTCGAAAATCATTCCCAGCTTTAATCCTCCACTAGATAAACACCAGACTCAGAATTTTGAAATGGATATCAAAATTTACGATTTCAAACAGATATCTGAAGTCTTCATGCCCGATCTCTATATCGCAGACAACACATTGATTAAGATCAACATTGATGAACCAAGATCCTATTTTGAAGCCCAGATTGTGAGTGATGAAATTCGATATCGTGAAAACAAAATTGAATCACTCACTCTGGATCTACGAAGACCGGATGAATCATTTTATCTCAGCGCAATTTGTGACCGTTTAGTTACAGAAATGAATTTGACCTTTGATGATTTCGCCCTGGATGCGCGTACAGAGAAAGACACCGTTTATACTTCATTTGCTTGGGGCAATCCAACTACAGATCACTCAGGAGACATCAATGGAGCCTTGACTTTACGCAACTATAACAGCATGGACTTTACTTTCGGTCGTAGTAAAGTAATAGTCAAAAATGAGTTTTGGACTTTTGAAAGTCTAAGTAAAATATCACTTGATAGCGCAAATGTTTACGTTACGAATTTCGAGATTACCAATGACAACCAACTGCTTCATGCCGAAGGCTCTATTACACCAAATCCTGATGACAAACTAGAGTTGGATATTCGCAATTTTGATTTATCCAATGTCAATCCTTTCATCGGTGAAACAACCAAATTTTACGGAACTGTGAATGGTACGGCTTCTATCAGGGACATATATCACGACCTGATTTTCACCAGTAATCTTCAACTGGACAAACTCAGAATTAACGATTATGAAATTGGAAATCTAGGACTGACAAGCTCCTGGGATCAAACATTGCATCAACTTAGAATTGATGGCAAACTTGAAAAAGACAGTGATGGCGCTAACTCACTTGCGCGTTATACACCGCTTAGTTTCGCCGGCTATTATCGCCCTCGCAATGAAAAAAGTCCGCTTGATTTGACAGCGACAATCAAAGATCTCGATCTCTCATTTATCAATGCATTCATGTCTCCCGGAATCATTGATCTCAACGGCTTCGCGAGTGGAACCATGTCGATAACCGGGACGCCGGAAGCTCCGCAATTAGAAGCGGACGCATTGCTTAAAGATGCTTCGGTATTCGTTCATTACCTGAATACAAAATATTATGTTGAAGAGCGTATCGGTGTCTATCCCGACATGTTCACATTCGATCACATTAGAATAAAAGATCAGGAAGGAAACAAAGGATTTCTCACAGGACAAATGCTACATGACAATTTCGCTAAATGGAATTTTGACATTGTGATAGAAATGGAGGATCCGATGCTCGCTTTGAATACAACTGAAGAGCTGAATTCACTGTACTATGGAAAAGCATATACGACGGGCACCGTAAACATTTACGGATATGACTCAAACCTGGAATTTGATATATCGCTGCGATCAGAAAAAGGTACTACGCTCGCAATGCCGATGGGTACTTCTTCGGAGCAAACTTTCGAAAATTTTGTTCAATTCATCAATGTTGGTGACACACTGAAAGAGGAAGTATTCAATCTTTCAGGTATCAAGTTGAAGATGAATTTTGAAATTACACCCGACGCGGAATTTCAGATTATTTTTGATCAGAGCGTTGGTGATGTAATGAAAGGAGTGGGCGCCGGAAATATCAGCATGGAAATCAACAATCTCTCGACATTCACTATGTATGGTCAGGTTGAAGTCCTCAAAGGAAGTTACTTGTTTACATTGAAAAATCTGATCAACAAGGAATTTATTATCAAACCGGGTGGAACGATCAGTTGGTTCGGTGATCCGTTTCAAGCCGATCTAAATATCAGAGCTATATATAAGGTAACAGCTTCACTATACGATCTTATTCCTGATCCGAGCTATCAAAGCGGGCAAAGAATTCCTATCAATCTTGCCATGAATCTTACAGGTAAAATGTTCAATCCCGGAATTGATTTTGGAATTGAGCTTCCCACTGTCGACCAAGTAACACGTAGTCGCGTTGATGCCATTATCAGTACCGAACAAGAAAGAAACAGGCAAGCTTTTGCATTGCTGGTGATGCGCAGATTTGTGAGTCCTCCGAATGTGGCAGCCGAGCACAATAGCACAAATGCATTCGCTGCGAACGGTACAGAATTGCTTTCAAATCAGATATCCAATTGGCTAAGTCAGATCAGCGATGACTTCAATCTTGGCTTCAACTATCGTCCGGGTGACGATATCAGCAATGAGGAAATTGCACTTGCGTTGAGTACCCAATTATTCAATGAAAGGCTCAGTTTGAACAGTAATGTTGGAGTTTCCAGAAACAATGGCGCGTCTAATAATCAATCCACTTCCAACCTTATTGGTGACATTAGAATTGAGTACAAAATCACTAAAGAGGGAAAGATTCGCGTCGTGATGTACAATGAAAGCAATGACTTCCGCATCGCAAATACACAACAGAGCCCTTACACTCAGGGTGTCGGTGTGATTTACAGGGAAGACTTTGATACCTTCAGTGATTTGGTTGACGACTTCAAGAAATTATTGAAAGGGAAAGAAAAAGTGGTGGAGCGATAGCGGTTCTCAACCAACTTTGCAAAAGAGATCTTCAAGAAATGCTAATAGATAATCACGGACGTACAATCAACTATCTGCGACTTGCTGTCACGGACAGATGCAATTTGCGTTGTCTCTATTGCATGCCGGCCGAAGGGCTAAACTGGGTTCCTAGAAAGGATCTGCTTTCCTATGAAGAGATTATGCGCTTGCTCAATATTTTTCACAAGCTCGGAATAACAAAATTGCGATTCACAGGTGGCGAACCATTTCTTAGAAAGGATTTTGTTGCTCTGCTCGAAGAAGTTTCTGCTAAGAATTGGTTTGAACAAATCTCTATCACCACCAACGGAACACTTACTGCGCCTCATGTCGAGCGAATGAAGGAAATTGGAATTCACTCTGTGAATTTGTCGCTTGACACCATTGATAAGAAAAAATTCAACGCTATGACGCGTCGCAATGACTACGATGAAGTGATGCGCACGTTTGATCTTCTCCTCAAGTATAATATTCAGACGAAAGTGAATGCTGTCATTGTGGAAGGACAGAACGATGAAGATATCATTCCGCTTGTTTCACTTTCCAAACACTATCCAATTGATGTGCGATTCATTGAGGAAATGCCATTCAATGGTGTTGGCGCACGCCATGCTATTAAGTGGAATTTCAAATCAATTATTGAAGAAATAAGGAATCATTTTCCGGATTTGGCAAAGATTACTGATGGTGAAAATTCAACTTCAATGAATTATCACATTCCAGGACACCAGGGAAATGTTGGAGTGATAGCGGCTTGGAGCAGAAGTTTCTGTGGATCATGCAACAGGATTAGACTCACACCAAAAGGCACGATGAAAACTTGTTTGTATGACAACGGGAAAGTGGATTTGTTATCTATGCTGCGTGAAGGACTTAGCGAAGACTTAATTGCTGAGGGCATCACACACGCTGTGAATCATCGCGCTAAAGATGGATTTGAAGCCGAAGTTTTACGCAATCAGAATCCTGTTTCAGAATCCATGGCGACCATTGGCGGATAAATTTCGAGTATGATTTCACCCGAAGAAGCTACAAAGATTGTTCTATCACACCCGTTTCATTTTGTGGAAGAAAAGATCAACGTGCATCATTCACTTGGCAGAACATTGAGAGTTGACATTCTCGCCGACACAGACTTGCCTCCCTTTAATCGCATCATGATGGATGGTGTGGCAATCCGATTTGAAGATTGGGAAAAGGGTATTCGCTCCTACAAAGTCGCAGCGACACAAAGGGCCGGTAGTCCTGTCATTGCGTTAAATGAAGCAGGCAAGTGTATAGAGGTGATGACCGGTGGTGTTTGTCCTCGCTTGGCCGATGTCATCATTCCCTACGAAGAACTGGAAATGAATGGAGAAGAGTGTACTCTTCTATGCGAAAATGTGAGACAAGGCCAAAACATACATGTGCTTGCTTCTGATAAAAAGCAAGGAGATGTTTTGATTTCCGCCGGAAGTAAAATCAGTGCTGCAGAAATTGGTATCGCCGTTTCAGTTGGTATGACTTCGTTGAAAGTAGCTTCACTTCCTCGCATACATATTTTTTCTACGGGTGACGAACTAGTGGATACCGATATCATCCCAGAAGCACACCAAATAAGACGATCCAACGTGTTCGCGCTTCAACAAATTCTAAAGTCACGCGGTGTTGAAGCCACTCAATCGCATCTTCCGGACGATTATGAAATGATGAGATCAAATATTCAAGAACAACTTCAATTGTGCGATGCAGTGCTTCTCACCGGGGCTGTTTCCAAAGGAAAGTTTGATTTCGTTCCAAAGGTGATGGTAGATCTTGGAGTAGAAAAATTGTTTCATGGAATCAGTCAGCGCCCGGGTAAACCGATGTGGTTTGGATGCAAAAAAGAAAAAGTAGTGTTTGCATTACCAGGGAATCCAGTGTCGACATTTATGTGCGCCCACAAATATTTTATTCCCTGGTTGAGAAAGAGTTTGAGCATTCAAGAATCCCCACAACCTTTCGCAAAACTGATTTCCTCTTTCGACAATAAAACAACACTGACCTACTTTCTTCAAGTGAAAATTTCATTCTCCTCTTTTGGTGAAATTCTTGCGGAGCCAATTGTCGGACGCGGCTCAGGCGACTATGCGAATCTCTCTGGTGCCGATGGTTTTCTTGAAATTCCGGCCGGGCCTGCCACCAACAAAAAAGGAACAGCGTTTCCACTATTCCTTTATCGCGACATGCTTTAATCATTTGCGCATCTTTCCTTGCCCCTGCCCTTTTCCAGGACGTTGTCCTTGATTGCCCTCTTTTCGACGACTCTTCAATTGTTGCATCATTTCCTTTTGAAATTCACGCTCCAACCCAGCAAGTTTGGCAACTTTTGCAGAGCCAATCACGGGAATACATTCCTTCATAAACTGACCATCGAGATCCGCTGCTTCCTTGCGTTTCTGTGTCATGACATCAATCGCTGCAAGCGTTTCCTTATCGGTTTGCGTGCCGGTTTTTAACTTCTTATTCGTTTCGCGCAAGTCACCTTTTATTGCCTCCTGCTTTTTATCATGTGCATTGTAAATCGGCCAGAATTTCTCTGCTTCGGCGGTTGTGAGATCCAGCTCGTCAGTTATGTAAGCTCGCTTGAGAGATTCAATTTTCTCCTTGCGGTTGACCTTTGTGGAGTCATCCTTTTGCGCATTCATTGCGCCTGCATTAAAAATTAGGATCAATGCCAATGTCCAAATTCTGCTTTTCATATTCTTCTTCATTTTTAGTTTAGATCGTTTAATAGTTCGTTGTCTCCATTCTCAAATAAATACTGAAGTAAATCTTCTTCACTTAGTTCATCCCACGTTAGAGTGGTTTTGTCATCTAAAGGTTTAATCGAATCAATCCTGTTATTTATCTGAATGAATGCGGTGTCGTCTGATTCATCGCTTACCGAATCAACTGATAATTCTTGATCATCAGAAACATCATTCAATTCATCAATGTAAAGATCATAATAGTCATCGCTTGAAGCGAAGTATTCCATGTCGTCTATATCCAATTCAGTCCCTTCAATGGCACTTGCAAAAGTTTGATCTGAATTTGCGCCTTTATTCGTAAACACCAGGATTATACCTGCTCCAATTATTGACGCCGCCACCGCGTAAGGAAGAAGCCGGCGATATAGTGGCTTTACATTTCCTCCCTTCTTCTTGTTGCCAATAGCGGCGCGAATTGATTTTTCCTGCGTCACAAAATAGTCATCGGGTGTTTTGAATTCTCCAAGATTCACGCTAACAGACTTCGCTTTTATCATAAGCTCCGAGCGCATCGAGTCAAAATAATCTTGTGGAATTTTCAAATCTCCCTCTTTGTCCGCTGAAGCTTGAATTTTCCTCAAACTCTCAGGCAATTGATCTTCTATATTTTCCTTGTTCTCACTCATGGATTCTTTATTATGAATTCTTCAATCTTCTTTACGGCGTGATGATAGCTTGCTTTGAGCGCTCCAACACTGGTTCCTGTAATCTCTGCAATTTCCTCGTATTTCTTTTCCTCAAAATATTTCATGATGAATACAGCTTTTTGTTTCTCAGGCAAAAGCGCCATAGCCGTTTGAAGCTTGATCTGTATTTCATCGCCACTATAAAGTACATCCTCCTGTAACGACCTTCCAAGTGAGGACTCAATTCTATCAATCGGTACAGAGTGGATGCGTTTTTTTGCTTGAATAAAGTTGATGCTTTCGTTGTATGCGATTTTATGTAGCCATGTGCTGATCTTCGCATCTCCCCGAAATAATCCCAGTGCCTGCCATGCTTTAATAAAAGTAGTCTGTGTGATGTCATTGGCATCATCATGATCTAAAACCATTCTTCTCACGTAGTAATAAACTGACTTCTGATGCTGACGAATAACATGACCAAACGCATCCTCTCGTGTTGAGGGACTCTGATACAGTGTAAGTATTTCGAGGTCGGTCATATATATTCTTCTCTCATATTTCAAGATGTCTTCAGCACTCAACTCTAAACTTCCATCATCACTATGACAATATGAGAACAAATTGGTTTAATCAACATTAGATTTTTGTTAGGATAAAGAATTGCACACAACACCCATTACGAGGAGCAGTCAATTGTAGGTTAATCTTTGAGAAATTTTTACATGCAGGACAAAAATGATTATCACGTAATACCGCCTTCAGCCTTGAAGTGTTTCGGGTCGAGACATTCATTTGAAAAATTAACTTGTTGCACAATTTCAGTTGAACATCTTCATCGTAATATTGCAATATACTTATAAAGATATGGGCGCTACAAAGACGGAACACTTTACTGATAAGCACAATTCGATTGCGATACTCGCCAAAGCGTTGGGACATCCGGCAAGGGTTGCCATCATTGAATTCCTGATGAAAGTGGATACCTGTATATGTGGAGATATAGTGAATGAATTACCATTGGCTCAACCTACAGTCTCGCAACATCTGAAAGAACTTAAGAATGCAGGACTCATCAAAGGAAGCGTCGAAGGAAATTCTATTTGCTATTGCATTGATGAAAAATCTTTGCACAAACTTCAAGGCTATTTCGCCAACATTTCAAATAAACTAGAAAAGAAGAAAAGCAACTGTTGCTAACTAAAAATCGAATAAAATGAAACTATCAACATTCAAACAACACCTGAACATGTTAAGCGCTATAAATTTTGTTCAGCCAAACGGCAGGCATGTCCCGAATCATTTTCACATCACCGAGGCCGGCCTGGTGACCAAGAACTTCGTTGACTGCGGAGGAACAGTCCGTGAAGAAAAGGCAGTTACCTTTCAAGTTTGGGTTGCTCAAGACACCGACCATCGTCTGGAGCCGACAAAACTTCTTAAGATCATTTCATTGTCCCAAAAACTTTTCGGCAATGAAGATTTAGACATTGAGGTCGAATATCAAACAGATACCATTGGTAAATATGGATTAGACTTTGAAGGCGAAAACTTTATTCTAACTACTAAACAAACGGATTGTCTGGCGAAAGAAAATTGCGGGATTCCGCAAGTCAGGCAGAGGTTGCAAATGGCAGTTTTAGAATCAAACGACGCATGTTGCACGCCAGGTGGTGGCTGCTGCTAACTTGAATCATTGTGTAAAATTCCATCGAAAAATTTGTTCATTCGATTACACGCAATAAGTCATTTGGATTTAAGAATCGCGCACGCATTACATTAAAATAGCTCTCATGCGAAATGCGGGATTAACTTTGCACTGAAAACAATGGCCGCTCTATCGCTCTTCTTTCGGGGAGAGAGGAAAGTCCGGGCTGCAATGGGCACCGTACCTCGTTAAAAGCGAGGGCATCATGCGGGTGACTGCATGATGACAGATAGTGTTGTAGAAATTTAAACTGCCGATGTTGGAGCGCAAGCAACGACAGGTAAAGGTGAAAAGGTGGAGTAAGAGCCCACCAGTATTTCCGGCAACGGAAGTAGCTCAGACAAACCTTGCGGGTTGTAAGACCATGTAAACCGGGAATGTGGGGAGGGTTATTTTTTCCCTTCCCATTGGAGGATGGCCCGTCCGGCCCCGGAGGGTAGGTCGCATAGATAAATGATAGAGGCCCTGATGCAAATTGGGGAACAGAACTCGGCTTACAGGCGTTGTTTTCTTTTTTTAGATGAAGGCCTCTTTTTTTGAAGAGGCCTTCTCCTTTATTTTAAAAGTTGATTTGACAATCACAATGACTATTGATATTTCCTTCAAAAGAAAAGTGCACGAGGCATGCGCTCAATATCTGGATGAAAAAATTAGCACTTTGAAAAGTGAGATGAATGATCTTGTTTCAAGTGCTGCCAATGATTCCAAGAGCACTGCCGGTGATAAGCACGAAACGGCAAGGGCCATGATGCAACAGGAGCAGCAGCGACTTGGTGAGCAGTTGCGTGAAGCAGAAATTCAAAGAACGATTCTGGCGCGATTGAATGACATCACGAAATTTCCGCGCATAATCGAAGGAAGTTTGATATTCACCGACAGGAACACTTTTTACATCTCCATTCCTCTTGGAAAAATTGAAGTTGATAAGAACGATATTTTTGTGATCTCTGCACAGTCACCACTGGCCATAAAAATGCTTGGCAAACAACAAGGTGAAAAGATTGAACAGAACACTACAATTTACACCATTGAAGAAGTTATCTGAATGATGCAAGCTGATCCGGAAATACTAAAAAATCTGATGACTTTTGAAATGCCATTTGGAAAATACAAGGGGAAAAAAATGTACCAGTTGCCGGTGTCGTATCTTGAATGGTTCGAACGACAAGGTTTTCCTCAAGGTAAATTAGGTATGCTCCTCTCCACGATTCATATCATCAAAACAAATGGACTTGAAGACTTGTTGGAGCCGTTGAAAAAGGGAAATACACAGTTTAAAAGATGAAGGCTGCTACTGTACATGATCTCAAAAGTGAAATGAGCAATCTATCCGCAAAGGAGATGAGCGAATTGTGTTTGAGACTTGCTCGTTACAAAAAAGAGAACAAAGAATTGCTCACTTATCTGTTGTTCGAAGCAGATAATGAGTCGGAATACATACAATCTGTAAAAACTGAAGTCACAGAGAAATTTGAAGAAATTCCCGCGCATCATGGATTTTATTTCAAGATGAAAATGATCCGCAAGATTTTGAGAATCACCAAAAAGTATATTCGCTACTCGGGAAATGAATCCACTGAAGTGGCCTTGCTCATTCACTTTTGTCGCACATTGAACGAACTTGGACTGAAGAAAAACGATAGTGTCGCCCTCACCAATCTTTATGCTTCCTGCATGAAGAAAATAACTTCGACCATTGAAAAATTGCATGAAGACTTGCAATTCGATTTTAATGAAGATGTCGAAGCGTTGCTTGCTGAAATGTAATCAGCTCCTTGGATTTGTTCAATTCTGACGACGCTCTATTTGCTGCGCCAACAAATAAATAACCGCCATACGTATGGCAACTCCATTTTCCACCTGCTCGAGAATAATGCTTTGATCCCCATCTGCAACGTCACTCGTGATTTCCACGCCGCGATTGATCGGTCCGGGGTGCATCACAACTATTTTCTTTGAAAGAGAATTGAGCAGCTTTTTATTTAATCCATACTGCAACGAGTATTCTCTAAGTGTCGGAAAATATCTTACACCTGAATCCTGCCGTTCCAATTGAATGCGCAGCATATTCGCAACATCACACCATTCCAATGCTTCACGCAGGTTATGACTTACTTCCACACCAAGCGATTTGATGTGCTTCGGAATCAATGTTGTCGGTCCACACACCATTACTTCTGCTCCTAACTTTTGCAGACAATGAATATTTGAAATAGCAACACGCGAATGTGTGATGTCACCAACAATTGCAATTTTCTTTCCTTTTACGTTGCCCAATTTCTCACGAATAGAATAAGCATCAAGTAAGGCCTGCGTTGGATGTTCATGAGTACCATCACCTGCATTGACTATGGAAGCATTGATGTGATTGCTTAGAAACATCGCTGCACCAGGTGAAGCATGTCGCATCACCACCATATCCACTTTCATTGCCAGAATGTTGTTCACCGTATCAACCAGTGTTTCACCCTTTTTCACTGATGAACTACTAGCAGAAAAATTGACTACATCTGCACTCAATCTTTTCTCGGCCAACTCGAAACTCAAACGCGTGCGTGTAGAATTCTCAAAGAATAAATTAGCTACTGTAATATCTCGCAATGAAGGAACTTTCTTGATTGGTCTGCTCAACACTTCCTTGAATTCATCCGCCTGAGAAAAAATAAGTTCTATGTCTTCGCGCGTAAGATCTTTTATTCCTAATAAGTGTTTTGTACTGAGCATTTTCTTATCCAATATTATATCACTCTGTCAACAATATTACTTTGTCTTCGTCACCATCGTTCTTCCACATCACCTTCACTTTTTGATTATCATAGCTATCGACACTCTTTCCAACGTACATGGGTTGAATCGGAAGTTCGCGCGTGAAGCGACGATCAATCAAGACCAACAACTCAACTGATTTCGGTCTGCCATATTCCAGAAGACCTTCAATTCCGGCGCGAATAGTTCTGCCTGTGTAAAGCACATCATCCACAAGAACTACATTCTTATTTTCTATTGAGAAGGGAATGTCTGTTGGCATCGCAATCAATGACGTGTCGTTTCTTCGGAAATCATCTCTGTAAAAAGTTGGATCGATAATGCCGTACTGCAAGTTTTCCTTGGGCTGTATGGACTTCAATTTCTCAACGATGTTTTCTGCCAGATAAATTCCACGAGGCTGCATGCCTATAATAACTGAGTTACTAAAATTTCCGTGATTCTCTATCAATTGATAACACAGCCTGTTAATGATAAGGCCCAGAAGTTTGCTATCAATCAGTGTGACTTGTCGCATATGCGCTGACAAACGTACATCTTTTTCGTCTCAATCAGATATTCCTAATATAGATAGTGGTTATTCACTCTAGTGATGTGCTGATGATTTCTTACGCATCAAATATGTCTGATACTTCAAATTTATAGGTACGAATAAGTGTGAAATTCAAACAGATTTCAATATCAACGAACCGAACTATCAATAGGCAAGTATTTCTATTTCCGGTTAATTGTCAAATATTTTCCGGGAAAATCGGCACAATTACCTTCCTCACAATCATCACGTTAACAAATTTTTGAAAAGAAATAGTACTATGTTTTACATAGTTCATGGTAAAAGCATATATTTGGCCCATCATTCATCGGAAGACTTCTTTTACCCTTTCGATAAATGGTAAAAACAAAACCACTTTTACCATGAAAACAACAGCCATCAAAACAGCATTTGTGATTGCTATGCTGGCCACAGGAAGCGCGATAGCCCTTACTGCTGGAAATCTGAATCCGGACATGCGCAACAACATTGATCCGATTGAAACTCTCCATAAAAATGCTGAAGATGAGAAGCCTCAAACAATTCGCACTTGGGTCAAAAACCATTTGAAATGTCCGGAATTTGTCCAATCCAATGAAAACAACCGTGTTGAATTATGGCTGAAGTGTGATTCGGATGGCAACGTTGAAATCATCCAGGCAAAATCAGAATCAGAAAGGTTGATTGAATTCGTTAATGACGAATTGAACGGGAAAATTTGTCCTGTTGAAGAAAGTGAAGGCATTTATCATTTCGCAATTCAATTTAAAAGAATTGGTTGAATCAACAACAAAGAAGCAATACAATGGATATAGAAAACACAAAGGCGCAAATGCGCAAGGGCGTTCTCGAGTTCTGCATTCTCGGAATTCTGAAGCGCGGAGAAGCTTATCCTTCCGACATTATTAGTACGCTTAAAGATGCCAAACTCATTGTTGTTGAAGGTACCCTTTATCCCCTGCTTACCAGATTGAAAAATGACGAACTGTTGAGCTACAGATGGGAAGAAAGTCAGCAAGGTCCTCCTCGCAAATATTATAGTATCACAGATAGCGGGATACAATTTCACAATGAACTTAAAGGAACATGGGATGAATTGTCCTATGCAGTCAAACAATCCCAAAAACTTTAACATCACTTATCATGAATAAAACAATATCAATAAACCTCGGCGGAAGTGTCTTCAACATTGAAGAGTCTGCATTTCAAGTATTAAAAATCTATCTCGATAGCATCTATGCAAATTTCTCAAGCGATCCTGCGTCATCAGAAATCATGTCGGACATCGAGGAGCGAATTGCGGAAATTTTCCACGAGAAAAACAACGACCGTAAGAATGTGATTACACAAGATGATATATCAGAAATGATCGCCATCATGGGTAAACCGGAAGATTACAAAATCGATAGTGATGAAGCCAATGGCAGAGAAGAAACCAAAACGTCTTCAGGCAAAACCCGCAACAGCAGAAGGAGAGTTTACAGAGATACTGACGATGCTGTAATAGCCGGTGTTTGCAGTGGTCTCAGTCATTATCTCCGTTGGGATCCACTTGTGATAAGACTACTGCTCGTATTTCTCACAGTTGCGTCATTCGGATTTCCGGGTGTACTCGGTTATATTATATTCTGGGCGCTCGTGCCGGCTGCCAAAACCACGGCGGAGAAACTGCAAATGCGCGGCGAAACAGTGAACGTTGAGAACATCGGTCGATTTGTGAATGATGAAGCAAAACAAGCAGGAGAGCGTATTTCTAAAGCGGGAAGAAATCTATCACAAAACATTCGCGATCACTCAGGAAACTTGTTTCACGGTTTAGGAAGAGTCTTCGCTGTCATCTTCGGATTGTTTATTCTAATGATTGGACTTGGACTTCTTACAGGTTTGTTCTCCCTTGTTATACTCTCAGAATTTAATGTTTTCGGTTTTGATGGTGATAGCTGGACGACCATCAACCAGATTGTATTTGGAAATGACGGCACCATCTGGGTGATTATAATTGGTGTTGCACTTTCCATGGGAGCACCGGCAATTGCTCTGATTTACGCAGCCATTAAATTGATAACCGGCAGTTCTAAACGCATCAAAGGTTTTGGTATCTCTCTGCTTTCCCTTTTCATCATAGGCATCATCATGTGCGCTTATGCGGGAATTAGCACAGGAAAAGAATTCAGCAGAGAGGCGAAAGTGGATAATTCAACAGTGCTGGAAACCATTACTTCTGACACCTTATACTTTGATGTCGCGGCCGACGACATTTTTATTGGAAGGAATTCCCGTCACCACGATTTCACTGATCTCGTGAAGATTCAGAGTGATCAGATTTACTACGGTGATCCAATTGACGTGCTTTTCGAATCGTCCAATAGTGCTCAGACAAAAGTGATCGTCGAGAAAATGAGCAATGGTCAAAACCTGGAACAGGCCGGTAACTTGGCGCGCAACATTCAATATCCTGTTACAACTGTCGGCGACACCATCCGTGTTCTCCCCTACTTCACAACACCGCGAAGCGATCTTTATCGAGGTCAGCATCTTGATGTTCGCATCTCGGTTCCGGTTGGAAAATTCGTGAAATTCGGCAAGAACAGTTCGCTGCTCACATGGTACAGCGAAGATGATGGAGTATTGCGCATGACCGAGGACGGTCTTGAGAATGAAAAGAATTACAAAATGGGCATCGATTCTCCACACATCAAAGTGACGGATGATAGCGTAATCATCAAGACTAAAAACATTGAGATCAATACCAGCAAATAAAGGTCTTTGTTGACTATTGAAAATAAGGCTGCCCGATTGAGGCAGCCTTTTCTTTTGGTAATTGGCTATTGGGTTATTGGGTATTGGGTTATTAAGTTAATGAAACGCATTTGTAACATTTCGAAAGATGGAAATTCGTGAATGAAAATGAAAATCGTCGTTAGAGCCTTCACTTCGTATCGGGACAACACGCATCGTGCATAAGATTGCAAAGGGGCGCTTCGCGTCACACCTGCACTCTCGCGCGAACTTGTTCCTGTCTTTCCGAAACGAAGTGAGGAATCTCATGGGTTCAGCCTAAAAATAGAATCATTCTTTTCATTTGGATGTAATTCTAGAGGATCATTAAACTTTATATTGGCTTCGAGAATTACTTATCAGAAATATTCCTCAAACGAAAAGTCTCTTGTGATGCAACAAACGATAAGACATTGCATTCAAAAAATCTCCATAAATCTGCTGCCTCATCTGCGTAAATCAGCGTGACTAAACCGCCAATGAAACAATTCTTCCTCCATATTCTCTGCCTCACAGCCCTTTGTTTGGTGCTTTCAAATTGCAAGCACGAGCAACCAACAGAACCTGCGGCAGCTTGTCAATATGATTCTTCTGTTGAAGAAATGAAGAAGTGGTACTACTTTAAAATAGGTACGTGGTGGATCTACCAAGAAGAAACTACCGGAGCGTTGGATACTGTTACAGTCTATCACAATTGGGACGGCATCAATACGGGTGGATTTGAAGGGTTTGAGTGGACTGCAACAAGCACTTTTGATAACTATGACCAATTCTATTGGTTTAACACTTCATATTCCATTCATTGCCTTTCTCGTAAGGAATGTAATTGTCATAAATTGTCACGTGGACGAGGTCAGGCCGGAGACTATGTGGGTGAGGGTTGGCTTTTTCTTTATCCCATTATTGAAGGAAATTTCAGCTATTTGATTAGTTCGAATGGAAGTTTTGGTGGCCAAACGACACTG
>JAYTOA010000018.1:0-19037 GCA_043748015.1 Flavobacteriales bacterium | reverse complement strand
ATCCGCAACCTGATGTGGCACGTCCCGATGTGGTTCACCATGTTCGTGTTGATGATCATTTCTTTTATATACAGCATTCGTGCGTTGGGAAAAGAAGGTGCAACACCGAATGCTATTTTCGATAGAAAGGCTGCAACGAGTGCCGGAACAGGATTGCTGTTCTGCGTTCTTGGTTTGATCACCGGTTCTATCTGGGCAAGATTCACCTGGGGTGCTTGGTGGACAAATGATCCGCAACTCAATGGCGCCATGGTGGTCTTTATGGTGTATGTCGCTTATTTTATATTGCGCAGATCCACACCCGATGAAGACAAACGGGCGCGTATTTCTTCCATCTTCAACATTTTCGCATTTGTGTTGATGGTGATTTTGCTGATGGTGATGCCTCGCTTTACAGAAGGACTGCATCCGGGTAAAAGTGGAAATCCGGCCTTCTCAAAGTATGATCTCGACAACACTTTGAGAAGTGTTTTCTATCCTGCTTGCGCCGGTTTTATCTTGTTGGGTTATTGGATTTATTCTTTAAATGATAGAATCAAAAAAATTGAAAACGAATATGAAGAGATTGCATAAAATCGTTTTGTTGTTGATGTTGACATTGGTTTCTTTCCCAATGATGGCATCGAATGGCATGGAAGAATATTTTTATGAAAGTGGAAAGATCAAGGTGGTTGTTGCAGTTGCAACCATTGTTCTTATTGGACTTTTCATCTATATCTTTATGCTGGAAAAAAGACTGAAGAAAATTGAAAAAAAGAAGTAATCACTCCCGAGTGATCTAAAATAAATGAAGAAAATTCACATCATCATCATCATCTTGATTGCAGCAGTTTCTGCGATACTGGTTTCCACTTATACAAGTTCTGTTGACAGCGTTTCTTTTACAGAAGCGAAAATGAAGGAAGGAAAACAAGTGAAAGTCGTTGGCCTCTTCGACAAAACAAAGGGCATCGAATACGACGCAAATCTCGATGCCGATCTTACAAAATTTTACGTCATCGATAAAGAAGGAAATACTGAGCAGGTATTGCTTCACGACAAACAAGGCAAACCGATGGGACTTGAACAAAGCGAGAACGTTACACTTGAAGGCAAGTACCATGCTGACGGAACTTTCCACGCTTCTCACTTGTTGATGAAATGTCCAAGTAAATACAATGAGCAGAAACATTCATTGGCTTCAGAAAAATAAAATCTTACGTGTTGAATTTCTTTCAGCACACCGAATTACCGCAACGATTACATGAACGATATTCAATATCTCAACGAGCACATTTACCCGGGTATCCTGGGTAATTTTTTTATTATTCTCAGCTTTGTCGCTTCGATTTTCGCAACTGTCGCTTATTTCATGGCGGCGAGGAATGAAGGGCAAAATAATTTCTGGAGAACGCCAGCCAGACTTGGCTTCATCATTCACGGACTCTCCGTGTTCGGTGTGATTGGAACCATGTTGTATATCCTTTTCAATCATTTGTACGAATACAAATACGCGTGGGATCACCTCAACACCGCCATGCCGATGAAGTATGTATTCAGTTGCATGTGGGAAGGACAGGAGGGAAGTTTTTTGCTGTGGACATTCTGGCATGTGGTCATTGGTTTTTTCCTGATGAAATATTCCAAAACCTGGGAACCGCGTGTGATGACAATTTTGTCTTTGGTGCAAGTGTTTCTTGCGTCGATGTTGATGGGTGTTTTCTTCGGTGAATTTCAATTCGGCAGCAATCCGTTTTTGTTGCTGCGCGAACATCCAACGAATATCGGTTTACCATGGACTTTTAAGCCTGATTATCTTTCGCTGAAGCCTTTTCAGGACGGCAAAGGATTGAATCCATTGCTTCAGAATTACTGGATGACAATCCATCCGCCAACGCTTTTCTTGGGTTTTGCTTCTACAGTCATTCCATTCGTTTATGCTGTTGCCGGTTTGTGGAAACGCGATTACACAGGTTGGATGAAGCCTGCAATTCCCTACGCTTTTTTCGGCGTGATGATTCTTGGAACGGGAATTCTGATGGGTGGAGCCTGGGCTTATGAAGCGTTGGGTTTTGGTGGATTTTGGGCATGGGATCCGGTCGAAAATGCATCGCTTGTTCCGTGGCTGGTGCTCGTGGCTGCTGCTCACTTGCTGGTGATCAATCAAAGAAAAGGAACTTCTGTTTTCGCTGCATTGCTTTTAAGCATTAGCTCTTTCTTACTCGTGCTCTATTCTACATTTTTGACAAGAAGCGGTGTGCTTGGTGATAGCAGCGTTCACTCTTTTGTCGATAGTGGAATCCTCGCGCAGCTTCTCATCTATTTGATGTTTTTCGTCGCTATGAGCACATACCTGATGGTGCCCGACAGGAAATGGCAAATTGGTTATGCAGGTTTTAGTGCATCGCTTTTTGTTCTCGCATTGGGTAGTTTAGTAACGCATCATTCTGATCTCTCACCTGAAGAGGCTGATAAATTACTTCCGGGCGAAGGCACGATGATACCGGGACTTTCATTGCTGTTTATAGTTGTGTCTTTAGTGTTGCTGATCGTTGCTTACCGAAAGAAATTCCGCGTAACTGCCAGTGAAGAAGAGGCTTTGTGGAGTCGTGAATTCTGGATGTTCATCGGTGCGTTGGTGTTGATTCTGTCGGCATTGCATATTACCGTTGTAACATCTGTCAACGTCGGTAATATTTTTCTCACGCCTTTCGAAGGGATGTTCACTTGGCTTTATGAGTCTACCAACTGGGATTTATTTAAGCGCCTTGCCGACCACAAACTTTCAGCTCCTGCTGATAAGGAGCGATTCGATGTGTACCATCGAATACAGGTGCCACTTGCATTTCTTTTATTCATTATCATCGGAATTGGTCAGTACTTGAAGTATAAGAATACCGAGACGAAAGAATTCTTGAAGAAGATTTTATTCAGCGTTGTGTTATCAGTTCTCTTAACTGTTGGGCTGGCCTTCATCGTAGATTTTGATGGAAGTGAATTTTCACTGTTATTACTCGTGTGGGCATGCCTATTCGCATTAATTGCAAATTTGAATTACGGCCTGCGTGTATTGAAGGGTAAATTCGATATGATGGGCGCAAGCGTGGCTCACTTCGGATTTGCTATGCTGATTTTTGGAGCAGTCATCAGCACATGGCAAAGTCATTTCATTTCGAAAAATCAACGCGGAAATATTTCTGAAATCAGTGAAGATTTCAAGAACAGTGAAGACCTGATGATTTTTCAAGGCGACACTTTGCCTATGGGTGATTATTTTATTCACTACAAGGAAAAGAACAAACGCGGTGAACGACTTTTCTGCACGGTAGAATATTTCAGTAAGAAACCTCGCACGTATACTGAAGGAGATTACGTGCAGGTATTTGGCCAGCCGTTCAGAGCGAAAAAATCACACACAGCTTCGTCCAGTTTTCTTGTGGACGCTGCTGATGATAGTTTGTGGACACAAGTGACGCCTGCAGAAGTGGATGCACACGATACAGAGCATCTTCAGCCATGGTCGCCCGGCTATCCAGGTGATCGAATCTTCGTTCTTGAGCCTAGTGTTTTGATGTCGCCTAAAGGCAACAGCCGCGAGCCAAGTATTGAACATTTCATAGGCCATGACCTTTACACTTTCATCAAACATACCGAAACGGAACCCAAGAAAACGGATGACGCCGGTTACATGGAACCTAAATCTGCCATAGTAACTCCTGCCACTGAAATCAGATTGACGGAATTGGTAACGATGGTCATTGACAGTTTGGTTGTGATCGATTCTTTACCTGAAAATTTACCCGAAGGAATTTTCGGAAAAAAAGCATTCGCGCGAATCACCGACGGACATCAATCTGAGAATGTGATGATTCCAATGATCTGGTTGAAGGACTCTGTTCCGTTCACTTACCCTGTTGAATCGAAACAATTTAAAATGCTTTTCGCACTGGCGCAAAAGCCTGCGGGGCTTGAGTTGACCGTGCAAAAACATACTTCATCTGAGCGAGATATGTTGATCATTACGGCAGAGGTTTTTCCGCAAATCAATGTGTTGTGGTTGGGTTGTTTGGTGATGGTGATTGGAACGGTGATGGCGATAAGACATCGTTATAAAATTTCGAAACGATAGTTCAACGAGCGTGTATGATCATCGGCAAATTGATCTCCCAATATTCTCGATTTCATGGTTGATTGAAATATTTCAATTGTGGTTGCGTTCGCAAAACAGCAATTGTAAATCACAACCTATGAAACCGAAATTTATCATTACAGCTGCTACCCTCATACTCTCTCTTTTTTCTTACTCTCAAAATGTGGATGTTACCGTGCACTTTCCAAAGGGAAGTGATGTGATCGAAGATGCCAATCTATTTCAATTGAAAATATGGGCGGCAAGCAACTATCACAAACGACATGAACTTGTGCAGCTTCGCGGGCATACAGATGTCGATGCCGACAATGATTACAACCTGAAGTTATCCGAGCGACGCAATCTGGCGGTGTTGAATGTGTTGAATCAAGCTGGATTTGATCACGCAGATTTCAGAGCATATGGTGAGTCGTGGCCGCGATGCAATGAAAGCAATGAAGCTTGTATGCGCGAAAACCGACGCGTCGAAGTAGTACTTTGTGATCTGCAGGAAGAGAAGTTTATGCTTGGAATGACTGCAGAAGCACCTCAGGTAAGTTTTATCAATCATGATGTTGCCAATGAGATTATCGGTAACGAGGGAACTAAGATTTTTTTTCCGCCACATATTTTCACAACATGCGATGGGTTTCCTGTAAGTGAAAACATCAGAATTGAGTTGCGTGAATTTTATAATCTTAAAGATTGTATTCTGCAAAACCTTACAACCACAAGCAATGGCGAATTCATTGAAAGTGGCGGTATGATCAACATCAAAGCCTATCAGGGCAATGAAGAGTTGCAAGTTGCCGAAGGGCAATCCTACAAATTGATTTTTGCATCGCAAACAGTAAAGGCCGAAGAAGGGATGGAAGTTTTTTACGGAAATTTCGACAGCGGTAAATTGAATTGGCAGACTGATGGTCAGATTAAAAGTATGCGGTCGATCAATATTCTTAGCCGGTCAAAATCCAATGACACAAAACCCAAGAAAAAGTCAGGTCCTCAAAAGCAGGATTTTTGGATAGCAGGTCGAGATGTGGCGGTATCTTATGGAGATGATTACCCAACAATTGCAGTGTATAAGTCAAGAGAATATGATAAGGAACCACTTACCGACTCGGACAGGTTGATGTTGTTATCGTGGCTTCGAAATGGATATTACAACGGCGCACTATACAATAGCGCAGCTGTATTTCAGGTCACGGGAATGTCCTGGATCAATTGTGATCGGTTCATGGACAGTCCTGCAGCAATTGTTCAGCAAGTTGTTACCAATGTTTCTCCCTCGGCCATTTATTTATTGGTGCTTGAAGATTCAAATGCGATTATGGCCGGTGCCGTTGGCTCGAGCGGAGAATTGAATTTTCCGAAGGTGCCTCCCGATAGAAAAGCTGTGTTGATTTGTTACGAGGCGAATCCAAACAAGAATCTTTTTGGTCTCAAACACATAGTTACTTCAAGGGAATCTGTGCAACTGGACACTTCTATTATGAGTGACAGAGAAGTGAATGATGCCATGGAAGTGTTCAACAAGAGCATTTAGCTCATTTCAGATGGAAGTTGAAAGGCCGCCTCATTTGGCGGCCTTTTCTTTGTTTACATTCGTCGAATGAGCAAAAGAACATCTTCCGAAAAGAATTTTTTTATTTGGACATTGTTGTTGTGCGCTTTGTGTTGGACACTCATTGCCTGCAGCGTTAAACCTTCGGATTCAAAGCAACTTCAACAACTTGGTCCTAAACTATTTGTTTTGGGTGAAACTGATTCTCTGTATTCAACACATTTAAATGAATCACGAATACTCAACATCTATTTACCACAAAACTACAGTGCTGATTCTTCAACGACATTTCCCGTGATTTATCTTTTTGATGGTTCTGCTGATGAAGATTTTGTGCATGTTGCCGGTGTCGTGCAGTTTCTAACTATGATTGGATCGATACCTCCGCACATTGTGGTCGGTATTGGCAACGTCGATCGACGCCGTGATTTTACTTTTCCCTCCAATAACAAGTTGGACAAAGAGGAGCTTCCAACCTCGGGTGGTTCTGAGAAGTTTATCTCTTTTATTGAAAATGAACTTGAACCTTTCATAGATGTAAATTATAAAACAAATTCATCGCGAACCGTCATTGGTCAATCACTTGGTGGGCTGCTAGCCTCGGAGATATTATTGAAGAAGCCTTCAATGTTCAATGATTACATTATCGTCAGTCCAAGTCTTTGGTGGGACGATGAATCATTGCTGAAAGTTCAAAGTGATTTTTCAAAGGGTAATGTGCGTTTTGTAGATATCATGGTCGGAGGTCTGGAAGAACCGGAAATGATTTCGGCTTCAAAAAAGTTGGCAGATTTGCTGAGCAAAGACCAGAAAATGCATTTGTTTCATTCAGTTCTCAAAAACGAAGACCATCTCAGCATTTTGCATAACGCTGTATACGACGCGTTGATGCTGAAATTCAAATCGGACGTACACTAAATCATGCGACGACATTTGTTGAGCTGCGCAAGTGCAACATCACTGCGACTGATGCAATGATTAGATTGGCAACACCGAGCAATCCGCCTTCATCAAACAATTGCTCCAGGGTTCTTCCAACGATGTCGGGTGAGTTCAAACAATAAGGAACGAACGCGATGATCATAAGCGCGATATACATCCAACGACGTTTTATTTCTTGGGTGAAAAGTGACATGAATATCAAAGCAATGAATGGCCATGTCCACATGAAGTGCTCCGTGTCTGTGTGGGCAAGATTTGGAATGAGAGCGATCAGCAAAAAGTATTCAATGAAATTCACCTTGCTGTTTCCATTTTTCTTTTGATTACGAATGAGAAACCAAATGAAAAATCCGCCAA
Organism: Flavobacteriales bacterium; assembly: GCA_043748015.1. Classification (GTDB taxonomy): domain Bacteria; phylum Bacteroidota; class Bacteroidia; order Flavobacteriales_D; family Sanyastnellaceae; genus JAIBBG01. The sequence goes on along the minus strand of JAYTOA010000018.1, from coordinate 12,066 downwards.
CCAAAGCCAGCAGCAAGAACACCAAATTCACATTACCTTGATGATTCAATACAAAATGATTGACGATGCCATAGATAGTATTCGGACTTTCTTCCAGTCTCATGTTGTGGTCGCGCATCGCGCCTAACCAATCTTCGAGAAGTTGCTGATTCGCACCAATACCTTTGAACAGAGCAGGAAGAAATAGTCCGCACGCTATGGTGAATACTGATGACGCAATTACTTTCCACTGTTTTTTCCAGATGAAATAGGGAAGGAGAATGATGAAGTGTGGTTTGAATAACAACAGCACGCCGTAAATAATTCCGGCTGCTGTGCTTTTGTTTTTTTCAATGAGCACGAATGAAAAAACGACACCGATCAACAAAAACAAATTCACATTTCCCAAGTGCAATTCACGTTCGAGATGGTCGGCCATGAAAAGTGAAATGGTAAAAAGTATCCAACCGATTCGTGTTGTCTTTAACGCTAATTGTTTTTCTGTTTTTGAATGAAATAAATAAAGTAGATAAAGCGAAAACCAGACGATGGAAAATGCAACGAGCAAATAGTATATGATGGATGCGATCTTGTATGGAAGTAACGCCAGTGGCACAAACGGAAGACATGCAAACGGCGAGTATTTATAAAACCCGCTGCTTACTCCAAACGATTTCCCGTAAAGTTGTGTGTTGTGAAGAAACGCGTTGGCCGCATCATAGTAAACACGGAAGTCGGCCATTTGAGCCCTGCCATTGATGGTCTCCAAAATGTAATAGGCAATGCACAACAAAAATGCAATGACAGCAAATCGCTTTGCCGCGTTCGATTGGCGCACCCATGTTAGGAAAGGACTGTTCATCAATGGCATTCAGCAATAATAATCGCTGACAATGATAAGGAAATAGGATTTGATGATGGACTAGTGAAAGAATTGATAAAGACTAACGATTCATCGAATAGGCTTTCAATCCGAATGGATCTACTTGCTTCAGCTCAACGGGAATTGAACCGTCTTCTATCTGAACCACGATGCCTTCAATCCAAACATCTTCACCTTCCGATTCATATTCGTCTTTTAGGTTGTGACCAAAGACACGGGCAACGCTTTGCCACATGAATGCGGAAAGTTTTCCTTTGAGTTGTTGAACAAGTTTATAACTGTTCTCGCCGGTTTCTCTATCTATCAACTTGATGAGGATAACACCTTCTGAGATCGACATGTTTCGGAGGTCTTTTTCAAATTGCTTTTTCATGCAAGCTTCAGCTTCATCAAGTAATTTTTTCTGCTGACCTGGATCGGTAATTTGCGCACAGAGCGCAGCATACATATTCATCACCTCAGCGGCGGCATGTGCGTACGGATAAACCTTAATTACTTTTTTCTGAAGCCTGTCGTACTGATTTTTCTTGTGGCGGTTGGTCGCTTTCGCGCTGACATCAATCGCAGTGTGCGTTGCTGTTACCAAAGTATCTCCATCGAGTACATACCAAACAGAATTGTAAAACTCTGTTGTTAAAGTATCGAGTACTACGTAACGCGCGCCGGTATTTTCTTGCGCGTAATTGCTATTCCAGAGGAATACAAACAATAATGGAATGAATTGTTTTTTCACGTTCTATCTCAGCAGCCAATAATCGTGCTCAACATTTATATAACGCTTTAAACCCTAAAATGTTACTGCCGTATAGGCTAATTGCGAAGTTAGTTCAATTATGCAAACGTTGAGATTTCCACTTTGATTTAACAAGTGTTTGCTCTGAACCGGAATTTGTCGCTGCGCCTTTTTCGAGAATTGCTTTCAATGCAGCCAATGCAGCTATTTCCATTTCAGCCTTGTCCGAGCGATTCAGCACTTCAGGAACGAAATACTTTTTGATAAAATGTGTGTCGAAATTTCCGCTTACAAAAGCTTCGTGTTGTATAGCCCATTGGCAAAAGGGCATTGTGGTTTGACATCCGGTGATCTTGTAATCATCTATGGCTCTTACCATGCGACGAATTGCTTCATTCCGGTCTTTGCCATGTGTGATCAATTTGGAAATCATTGGGTCATAATAGATTGGAATATCCATGCCTTCTTCAAATCCATCATCAACGCGTACACCTGGTCCGGATGGTCGCTGATAGGTCACAAGTCTTCCGATATCAGGAAGGAAGTCGTTTAAAGGATCTTCGGCATATACACGCACCTCAAGTGCATGGCCATTGATTTTTAGTTCGTCTTGTGTAAAGGTCAATTTCTCTCCTCGCGCAACATTGATTTGCTCTTTCACAAGATCAATTCCCGTAATCATTTCTGATACGGGATGCTCAACCTGCAGACGAGTATTCATTTCGAGGAAATAATAATTGAGGTTTTCATCGAGTAGAAATTCTACTGTACCCGCCCCTGAATAATTGCAACTGCGCGCAACATCGCAGGCACTGTCGCCCATCGCTTTTCGCAACTCCGGAGTGAGGACCGATGATGGCGCTTCTTCTATCACTTTTTGATGACGGCGTTGTATGCTGCATTCTCTTTCAAAGAGATGCACCACATTACCGTGATTGTCTGCCAGGACTTGAATTTCTATGTGACGTGGTCCGGCTACATATCTTTCTATGAACACTGCACCATCGCCAAATGAGCTCAACGCTTCACTGATGGCACGACTCATCTGTTCTTCCAGTTCTTCGATTTTGTCGACGATGCGCATTCCCTTTCCTCCTCCGCCTGCACTGGCTTTGATGAGTATCGGCAGTCCCACTTCAAGAGCTGTTCTCTTCGCTTCTTCTAAATCGCTTACAGCACCTTCTGTTCCCGGAACCATCGGAATTTTATATTTTTTAGCAGCGCGTTTAGCGGAAAGTTTATCCCCCATGATTTCCATGGCTTCGGGACTCGGTCCGATCAATATGAGTCCGGCTTTTTTTACATCACGGGCAAAACCTGCATTCTCGGATAAAAATCCATAACCGGGATGAATTCCGTCGACACCTAGTTCCTTGCAGATTTCTATGATCTTATCTCCACGTAAATAACTTTGGTTGGAAGGCGGCGGACCAACACATACGGCTTCATCCGCGTATTTCACAAATGGAGCCGAGCGATCTGCTTCACTGTAAATGGCAACGGTAGCAATGCCCATTTCTTTGGCTGATCTCATCACTCTCAGTGCAATTTCACCTCTATTGGCAACCAGTATCTTTTTCATTTTGAATGTTTTTGTCTTGATATGCTGTTGGTCGCAAAGAACGAAACTTTCGGTGCTGAATTCATCTTAAAATGTGGTTCTTTGCAATTCAATATGCAGGAAGAGGAAAAGAAGAATTTTAAGACTTGGCTCAAGCGACTTGGTGTCGCAGGATTCATTTTTTTCCTGGTGAAAGGCCTTGTTTGGTTGGCTATTTTCTTTTTCGCTGGTTCGCGCATATTTGATTCGTGTAACTAATTCTATTCTTGGATGAAAACCATTGGCATTCTCGCTTTAGCATTGATATGTTCCTGCAATATGGGCGTGCAATCACCACCACAGACTGCTGCAGATATTGACAAGCAACACTCACAAGAACTTCCTCAGCCTGAAGCGCAAGGATATTTCACCGGAAAAGCTGCTGATAACTCCTGGGATCTTTCTCTAGAAGCAAAAAGTGATGGATCGTTTCCTTTGCGCCTCAATTTGAATAATGGAACAGAAGTTTTTAGCGGCGATCTTCAAAAGGAAGGTTTGATGAAGGGAAGTAAACCAAATGTCGCAACGGGTGAAGTGAAATTCAGCGGAAATATCATGCAAGGAGAAAAATCGGAAGCCCTTACTATTAGCATCATTCATCAATCATGTTCTGACAATGAGGGCAAGCCACATTCGCATTCAATTTCCTTTCAATTTGCCGGAAAGGCTATGAAAGGTTGTGGCGAATACGCTGCTGATTAATGTATCCTGTCCTTATTGATACTGCTCATGAGTTCTATCTACTCTCCTGCGTAATTTCGCACTCCAAAATTATTTACCATGCCAAAAGGTGTTTTCAATGTTCCTTATCCGGAAAATGAACCTGTAAGATCATACGCTCCGGGTTCTAAAGACCGTGAAGATCTTCTATCAATGTATAAGGCGATGTTCAGTCAGGCGCCGATTGATGTTCCGATGTACATCGGGAATGAGCTCGTTCGCACAGATAATAAAAAGGCGATGAGTCCACCGCAGGATCATAAAAAAGTTCTTGGTCATTATAATTATGGAACGAAAGAGCATGTCGGTAAAGCTGTTGATGCTGCTCTGGCTGCTCGTCACAAATGGGTAGCATTGCCTTGGGAACAACGCGCCGCTATTTTTCTTCGCGCTGCAGATTTGCTTGCAGGTCCATATCGTATGCGGATGAATGCTGCAACGATGTTGGCGCAAAGCAAGAATGCCTATCAGGCAGAGATTGATGCGGCGTGTGAATTCATAGATTTTCTTCGATTCAATGTTGCTTTCATGCAGCAGATATACCGAGATCAACCAGGAAGTCAACCGGGCATCTGGAACAGACTCGAGTACCGTCCATTGGAAGGTTTTGTTTTTGCAATTACACCATTTAACTTTACCGCTATCGCGGGAAATCTTCCCGCAAGCGCAGCTATGATGGGCAACGTTGTGGTCTGGAAACCTGCGGAAAGTCAAGTATACAGTGCCTATGTCATCATGGAGCTATTCCGCGAAGCAGGATTGCCTGATGGCGTAATTAATTTAATTACCGTAGATGGACAAGATGCCGGCGATATCATTTTCAAACATGCTGATTTTGCTGGGTTGCATTTTACAGGTTCGACTGCCGTGTTCAAACATCTCTGGAAAGAGATCGGAATGAACATCAATAATTATAAAACATATCCGAGAATTGTTGGTGAAACTGGAGGAAAGGATTTCATTGTAGCACACAAGAGCGCGAATGCTGCTGAAGTGGCTACATCCATCAGTCGCGGTGCGTTTGAGTTTCAAGGACAAAAATGTAGCGCAGCAAGTCGCGCTTACATTCCACAATCGCTTTGGAAAGAAGTGAAAGAGAGAATTGTCGCTGATGCAAAATCATTCAAAATGGGTAGCCCGGAAGATTTCGGAAACTTCATCAACGCAGTTATTGATAAGCGCGCTTTCGATAAAATAAAAGGGTTTATAGATTTCGTCAAAACACAAAGCGATGCCGAGATCATCGCCGGTGGAATTTGCGATGACAGCGTTGGTTACTTTATTGAACCGACCATAGTTGTAACAACCAATCCGAAATTCAGAACGATGTGTGAAGAGATCTTCGGTCCGGTGATTACGATTTTCATTTACGAAGATGACAACTGGATTGATACTTTACATATGGTCGATCAGACCAGTGAATATTCATTGACTGGTGCTATCATGTCGCATGACAGATACGCCATCGATGAGGCAACGCGCATACTACAGAATGCTTCGGGAAATCTTTACATCAACGACAAGCCAACAGGAGCTGTTGTTGGTCAGCAGCCATTTGGTGGTGCGCGCTCAAGCGGTACCAATGACAAGGCGGGAAGCTATTTGAATTTGTTGCGATGGGTTTCGCCACGCACGATCAAGGAAACATTTGTTCCTGCGAAAGATTACCGATATCCGTTTCTTGGGTGATGTAGTTTTTGGTTATTAGGTTATTTGGTTATAGGTTATTGCTGCGATGCGAGCATTGTTATGTCGGTGCCAACAGTCAACATCAAGCTCTGTCATTCGTAGAAGCGTATTCCGATGCGACGAATAACCCAATAACCAATAACCGCATTTCGCTACAATCAGCACATAATTGACTGATCGGAACTTCCCTCCGTTTATGTTTGTTACAATGAAACCGACGTTTGCAAAATCAACACAACAACTTAGAGAAGCCTCTTACAGATTCGATGATCATTCGCTGCTTGCGAAGAAATCACTGATTGGACATTTATCTAAAATGAAGCTTCCGGTGAATGAGGTGCTGGTCGAATATGTCGATGTGCTCTTATTCATTCTTGCACATCCTGACGATAAGGCGATGATGCATTTTGTGGAGAAAGAACTTCGTCGCATTTCAACAGAACTTAAAAAATTAATGCCTGCTAAGAAGAAAAGTTTCGTCAACAGCGGATTGCCATGGATGCATATTCACACGCGCTTCTCGCATGATTGTATTACCTGGATGTTGGAGCGTAACGACATCAATCTTGAAATTGAATCTTATACTGAACCGTCGCTTCATCTAATCGACGCTTTGAAAATAACTCTGCCGGCGGTTGAGCGAGAATACACAACCACGGGAATGGAGAATGATGAGTTGATGGATGAATTACTCATTGATAAATCACAACGCTTGTCTTTTATCGCAGATCAATTGAACACACTGAATCACGTTCCAATCGTGAAAGATTTCATTTTTGATGGTTTGGATATTCATGTGGATGTGAAACCGACTTCAACAAAATTCTCAAAAATTTACAATAGAATAGTACGTGATGATATTTTTTATCACAACGATATCCTGAAGAAATTCGATCATGTTGCTTTGTTGAACTCAGAATTGCCTCAGCCTGTTGTAATGTCCGGTTCAGAGAGGAATGCATGTGTTGATGCACTTAAAATAATGATGACGTTGAACGCTCGTGAAACGGATCCAACAACTTTCATGGATGAATCTTCACTGCGATTGTATGATCTTGAGCGAGGAATTTCCGTAGCTATTTACGGCATGACACCTTCTCGTCAATTGCCAACTGAATCCTATGTAGGCTTCACACTATTCAAAAATGGTTTACCCGCGTCGTATGGTGGTGGTTGGGTTTTCGGAAGAAGATCACTTTTCGGGATCAACATTCTTGAAGCGTTTCGTGGTGGTGAATCGGGGTATGTGATGTGTCAAATTTTACGCGTGTATCGACAAGCTTTTGGCGTGGACTATTTTGAAGTGGAGCCGTATCAATACGGCGCAGATAATGCCGATGGAATTAAAAGTGGCGCGTTTTGGTTTTATTACAGATATGGATTTCGTCCGCTGGAAAAGACTTTGTTCAATCTCGCAGAAAGAGAAAGTAAAAAGATTCAATCAACAAAAGGATATCGGACAGGGGAGAAGACCTTGCTCAGATTTACTGAAAGCAACATTGCATTGAACCTTGGAAAAACTATTCCTCCAACGGTTTCCGATCTCGTTTTGGATATTACTGCGCTGATCAAAAAGAAGTACAAGGGAGATAGAGCGTTGGCACAAAAGGAATGTATTCGTTTATTTCTTAATGCAGCGAAAATCCAAATGCCCGATAATCTGGACGAATTGCGTGTGCTTTCTGAAGTGAGTTTTTTGTATGCAGTACTGAGCAAAAAGCAACAAAACAATATCTTACTGTTGAAGGAAATGATTACCACGAAGCCGAATGACCTTTATGGCTATCAGCAACTGTTGCTCAAGTTGTTCTAAATTCTTATCTGTGTGATTGTATAGGTTAGTTTGGTTAATGAGTTATTAGTTATTGAGTCGCGGATTAACACAATAATTGAATAGCCAATAACTCTGTAACCCAACAAAAAAAAACCGTCGGTTTCCCGACGGCTTCTTCAGATAATTAAGGTTGACTATATTACTCAATCACAATTCTTCTTGTAGAAGATTTGCCTTCAGCACTAATGCTCAATTGATATATACCGGTCGCCACATTGTTTACATCAAATGTGAAATTGTTTGTGCCATTGCTGGCATTCCATTGTGATGTCTGAACAACTCTTCCTGTTTGGTCAGTTAAACTAACCGTCAATTTTGAATTGATCAATGCAGTCATGCTCACATTGATTACATCTGAAGCAGGATTTGGATAAACATTCAAATTGTGAATATTGGTCAGTTCATTGATCCCTGTAACAATGGCTTGTACCTCTGTACGACCGCTGGTGCAAGTCCAGGTCGGTGTCGAAACAGTCCAGTCATAGAAGAAGTAATAGTAGTTATCCGAATCTGCTCCGGAAACGTTGGTATTGTAGATTGATACCATTCCACCAACGTCATATGGGAAAGCGAACGGAGAATCTACCGTCAAGTCCTTATCTCTCCACAACTGTGGATTGTTTGAAGTGATGCGAATTCCATATCCATTTCCTTGAGGTAGGAAGAAATTCAAATTCACCACTGATTCACCGTCAGGAATAGCAAATGTGCCAGATGCGAGTGAAGTGCCATTTGCATCGATCACTTCAATGCTGCGATTGCCGGCACCACTAGCGTAAACTTTAACGGTATTCAAATAAACATCAGTCAAAACATTGAATAACAAATAGTATCCTGTGCTTTGCTGGTAGTTACCTGTAGCTGGCGAATTGTCAACTTTACCGCCGGTTCCAAGATTCACATTTGAAGTAGCTGTTGCTTCTACCCAATAGGAAGTAGTTGCTGTCAACGGTGGAGTAGTGAAACTTGGACCAACGAAAACAGGAGTTGTGGCTGTAGCATTGTCATACCAGGATAATTCACTGCTGCTGAAAATCGAGAATGTTGCGCTTGTACCCGCGTCAATAGTGATATCGGAAACAGTTGGATTTGCAGGTGAATCATGAACCACTACAGAGATGGTTGGCGTGCTTAATTGCTGACATGGACCAGTAACAACCGCTGAGTAGTCGCCTGGCTCAGTTACGGAAATTGCTTGTGTGTCGGCGCCATTGCTCCATTGGAAAGAAATTCCTTCGCTGGCTATCAGTTGCACGGTTTGTCCTGCACAGAATTCAAGTTCTCCACTTACGCTTATTGTCGGTGTGGCATCTGTTACATTGCTAACAAGTATTTGATTAGAGCTCGCGGCGCAACCTTCATTGTCGAAAACAATGAGGCTGTAGCTGCCTGGAGTTCCTGTAGTAATGGTGCTCGTTTGTGCGCCATTCGACCAAAGGTAATTTGCTCCCGCTGATGCGATAGATAATGTCACGGTCTGGCCTGCACAGAAAGAAGTAGGTCCACCTGCTGTAATGCTCGCTGATGGTGGTGTACATTCTCCTTCAATTTCAACGTGTGTCATATTGATTGCAGGATTGTCAATCACCTTCATTCCACCGGCTGGCCAGTGAATGACTACATAATCAACGCTTGTTGCTGCACCAATACCGAAATGGCACTTCGCCGTATTTGTAATACCATAGCTTTCTCCGGCGCGGATTTCACGAATCTGAACACCCCATGCACCATGTATTTCTACCAGTGCACCGGCTGCATCTTTATTACTGATTGTTCCTTCAAGATCGTAAGAGATATAATTATTGGTTCCGCCATTATTGATAAACAATTGATCAGGATTTGCCATGTCTGCGTCAACATATCCACTGCCATAGCTAGCGTAAACATCCATCCATCCATCATTGTTTAAATCGCCAATTCCGAAACTGTGCATTACGTCGCTATTTACAAAGGTGTTGTTGCCCAGAGTCCACGTCATATTTCCGTTGTTGTGGAAATAACGGTGACTTCCGCCGGAATGAATCAGATCAAGAAACCCGTCATTGTCGAAGTCAGCCATTTTCGCTTGAAGGAAAAACCCACTCACGTCGAGACCTGAGCCAGCGGTTACATTCGTGAAATATCCTGCGCCGTCGTTGGTGTAGATTTCCAAAGTACCGCTATGTGTCGTTAGGAGGATGTCAAAATCACCATCGTTATCCATATCGGCGAAGTCACTTGTCCACGATTGCTGAAGATTTACCAAACCACGCTGCATCGCTTCTTCCGTGAAGTTGCCGTTGCCATCGTTTACCATCAGCACGTTTGTTCTGCGCGGATCGTAAGGATCATTGATAAACTGACGACATTTTGCAATGAAAAGATCGATGTCGCCATCGCGGTCAAAGTCAGTCCATACTGAACCATAATTGCCGCTATTGTCGTTGCCATTTATCTCCGGATAAAAAGTCAAATCCATCATGGACGCTCCATTGGTCATCAAGCCTGTACCATCGTTATGGAAGATCGCGCTGTGGCCGTCGTCATGGCAACCGAATGCATCTAACCAACCATCATTGTCGATGTCAGCCATATTGCATCCTTGCATGAATATATCCGCCCATGCGTAATTTACCTGAGCAAAATTGCCGGGACCATTAATGTTGACAACGTGCACCTGATCATAATTGCCACCCGACAGTACGTCTTTGTGACCATCATTATCAACGTCTCCAATGCACATTCCCCATTGTTTTGAATTGGAAACGGTGCCAAATGCATCTACCACGAAAGTACCATTGGCCTGTTGGTATGCAATATTTAGATTTTTGCTTTGATCGAGAATAACAATGTCGTCCAGTCCATCGTTGTTCATGTCAGTTACTCCTGTGCAACCCCCACTGTTGTAGGTAGTTGGTAGAAGATTCGAACTGTTGGTAAAGGTCTGAGCAGATAGAACTGTTGTTGACCAAACCACGAGTAGTAAAAGGTAGATTTTTTTCATTGAATTGATTGGGTTTTTTTTTTGGATTCCTTGAGGTTATTAATGCAGTATGTTAAACAAGAGTGCAAGTTACATTTCAACTGAGGTACACCCTCACGCTGAAACAAACAATAAGGGGAAATGCTTGGGTTGCTAAGTCTGTTTTTATCAACAATTATTGGTCTGCGTTGTGTCAGAGAATTTTCTGCATGAACACGAGATCAAGCCAACGATCGAATTTGAACGCGGCTTCTTTGATCAGTCCTGACTGAATAAATCCGGCTTCTTTGTGCATAGCCAGACTGACAATATTGGACGCGTCGATTCCGCCAATCAATGTGTGGATCTTGTTCGATTTTGCTTCTTCCATGATCGAGATCAAGAGTTGTTTACCGATTCCCTGCCTTTGAAAGGACGCATGAACGTACAACGAATGTTCGGCAGTAAATTGATAAGCTGCCCTCTGTCGAAACGTGCCATAGGTCGCGAATCCGGCTACCTCACCTTCAGATTCCATCACCAAAATCGGGTTTTTCTTCTCTGTCTTTTCGATGAACCATGACTTCATGTAAGCATCCGTGAATTCCTCATACTCATACACTGCAGTGGTGTTGCGAATCGCTTCGTTGTAAATATCCCGGATAGATGGAAGGTCGCCTATTGATGCTTTTCTTAGATTCATGGTTTCCCGGATAAGTTTCTCACAATTTGCAAATGGTGAAGATCATGGGCCACTATGAAATGTACATGATCAGCCAATGTCATGCTATGTTCAAGTCTTTCGTGGTAACATTGATATGATTTGGACTTATTGGAAAAATCCAAAAGCATTTGTGTATGAGCACTGCGCACATCTCTGAAGTCTTCGAGTACTTTGCGAATTCGCTGTTGATTGAATCCACCAGCGTCTGTGTCTGCGTTGGTTCCATTCCATGGTCGAAGGGTTTTCGAACCCATCACAAAATCATCCAAACGTGCTATCCAAAGCGACTCCATAGTGAGCAAATGCCTAGCATGTTCGTTGATGCTCCATTTACCGGAAGGTTTTAGCTTTAATTTTTCTGCTGGGATGTCGGCAATCATTTCTAGAAAAATCTTGACGGTATCATTCAATGTCGATACGTTGCGATCGTAATTCATCGCTGCATCTTCAAAATTCCATTGTCGGTCAATCCAGTTCATCTGACTTACTTTATTTTCCTTGCCGGTGAAAATTATGTCGTATGCTTTTTTTTCATCAGTCATAGCAATAGATTCATAAAAATTCTGCAATCCGTTTTGTCAAGGCATAACAAGTATTTGGAAATGCCTAACGCGCCTACAATATTTGTCCAAACTAATTCTTTATGCAAAAAAAATATTTGCTTTTTACGATTTTCTTCTGCGCTTGTCTTTGTTGTTTTTCTCAAATACCAACTCAAGACACCATCAGCGCTAAGGCATCATTGACTTTACTACCGGGCGTTATCAGTACGCACTATGGCGCTACAAATGTTGTGTAGTCACGCACACAGAAGCATTCCTTCTGCGCCACTATATCATTGCAATTTCCTGTCAGCGATATTTTTTATAGGTTTATCGCTCTAGTTCCCTTCATTGTAAATAGGTTACAATAGCACACCCGAAGTTTGGCGAAACTTAATAATGACGCCATGTTCAAACATTC
>JAYTOA010000017.1:0-2760 GCA_043748015.1 Flavobacteriales bacterium | reverse complement strand
TGCTATAAACTCAACCGAAGGTACTTTGGCAAAAGGCTCTTTGACCGCGTCACTATTGCTATGGCTTCAAATTACTTGTAAACTCCGAAAGAATCAATTTTATTTTTAGATGATCATAAATATACTTTGCATCGCCATTATAGGAAAATGCACCAGAAGAGTTAATCGGATGATGCGAATAGATTATACTCTGTTCTGCCCAACACGATGGTCTGAAATAGCCAGTGCTGAAAGTCATTGCGCCAATATTATTCGTTCCTGTCGATGCCGTTTCATTGTCTTTAGGCCAACTGATTAATTCAGTTCCTTGTTGTTTTAATCTAATGGGAAAGTCAGTTGGCATAGTTTGGTTATGGCGCTGTAAATAAACAGGACCTAGAAAAGGATATGCCGCGTAGTTGCTCCATGTTTGATTCCCCCCAGGCACATTGCAATTGAAAAATGTTGATCTGTTATGTACATCATTCAAATCCGTTCCGACTTCGAGTTGATTACCTATGGGTTTATCTAGCTGATAGTCCAATGCATATTCTATATCCATCAACTGAAGTTCTGATGCCGGATTAATTATGAACTTCGGTTCGTCCATCATTCTGAATTGCCATATCTGGGGCATGTCCACTTGTATAGCATCCTGTAAACATGATTCTGTTGTACCGCTACTGCAATGCTGCGTGCGATAAACGTAAAGAAAATTGTCTTGGTTGCAGCCATATTGCACATATTCCAATTTCGGTGTTTTTACCAGATTGAAGACGCCCATAACATGATCATAGACAGGCTTCATCGTGGGATCATTATCTGTAAATGGCTGATGATCACAACCAGGGGTATAGTAGGAGAACCCGTTGATTGGTGAGGCAGTAGAGAAAGTTCCTGTTGTCGAAGTTTTATATTTTATTGCTGCTGGCTGTGATACCAAAGACGGCTTTGTTCCAGTGGATTTTTGACCTCCCGCTGAGAAGAAATCTACAACAGACAATATTTGTCCAACGTACGGAAGCAATTTCAATCCTGATGGTAATTTCCATTGATCATACTTTACACCAGTAAGCGTCTGTTCTGATGAAAGCATTGCATCAACGGTTTGAAGAAAGTTGTCGGTGCTCTCCCAGAATTTAATGTATCCATCGAATCTTGAACTACCCTCCTTAATCTCATTTCCAAGCCTGAAAAGTGCGGGCTTTGATTTATTTGATCCTGTGACTCCTGAGGAGACAGTTTCTTCGGCAACAACATCTGTATTCGATTGCAGCTTGACCTCAGCTGATTGCATGAGAGCAGCACTCACTCCAACAATAGAAACATTATTTGTTGCTACTCCGTTCTCAGATGTTGCTGCACATGTACATGGATCATATGCCAGTGTCATGTCAAATCGTAACCACATACCGCCATCGGGATTCTGGTAAATATTGGGGGCTGTTATCGCGACTTCCGAATCGAATTGACTGAGCGCATGACTCACCGATTCAACAAATGCATAAATGGCTGATGCTTTTTGAGAATTGTCATCCCAGCCCCCATAAAGTACAGCATCCTTTGCACCTTCGCCTAAATCGCTATTGGCCCAAAAGAACACCCGCATCATACCCGTGAATCTATTGTATAATACGAAGCCTGGGTTTTCGACCCAATTCGTCAGTGAATTTCCGAATGATTTAAATGCCAATTCCCATCCATCTTGAGGTTGAAAATCTTTTGCTGTTTGATATAGGTATAGATCACTTGTATTTGGTTGACTAAATCCTTGAGCGAAAAATGGACTTGGTAATGCGAGTTCGTTGACGACGTTTTGATCGTTGACCAGAAAACTATTCCAGTTGTTCGAATTGCTGTCTCGCCAATCCCAAAATGAATTGGTATGTTGAAAAGAGGCTGAATCAAAATCATCACATTGACTGAATCCTTTCAATACGCATGTGAGATATAGTGTCAAAATTAAGCTAAATATTTTCATGTTTTAAGTGTTTTAGTTTACTCGATACCCAACAATTGATCTTTGCGCAGCATCATTTATAACCCCGCTTATGGTTTGTTTGTTGGATGTAACAACCACATAGCCATCGGGATTGTATGTCGGCTCTAGTAAACATCCAGATGGATGGCTTCCACCTCCATTTAAATCAACGAATGAGTGGTTATATTGACCGCATCCTGCGAACTGACATGTGTTTAAATGAGTTAGTCCATACATTTCCTGATCTCCTAATGGGTAGGTTGGAGGAGAATTCGGGTTAACCACAATTTCAAAATGAATTTCAAATTCAGTTTGAGGTTCATCGTCGTAATGACACATGAATCGCCAATTCCAAATTGGTAAGTCAGGCCATTGAACTACAGTAAGGTGTTTCACTACAGTATCAATCACGTTTTCAACTCCAAAGCATTGTGAATTTTGCTTACCGTATGCAATACATGTCACAGGAACATTATAATAAGCCAATTCAAAATTGATGGTGAAATTTGTTTGTGTATGAACCGTTGGATCAGATCCCAAAATCCATTTTACAGAGTCAACTTGATGCAGTGGTATAAATCTAAATGTTGATTTACACCAACCGGTATCACCGTCCAGAACTTCGTAACCGGCAGGATCTATTCCACCAGAGCTTACCATTTTGAAGTCTGCTGTAAATGGTATCTGACTTAAGCATGGGTCATAATTCGGACAATCCGGATTCGTCGCATCTGTGCATTTTTCCTTGCAGCGACTGCAAGAAATAATCAATAGTATGCTCAACAAAAAGAGGAATAGCT
>JAYTOA010000016.1:0-17750 GCA_043748015.1 Flavobacteriales bacterium | reverse complement strand
TTCTGTTTTCCTCGTCCCAGAATATTGTCCCATCACCAATTGACGACAAAGCCTCACGACAATAATGCATTGTTGTGTCATTTAACATGTGAATATTCGTGAAGGACATGGGTGTACTGTGAAAATAGAATTCGCCTTTTCCGAATCTAAGTTTTATGAAATTGACATAGTTTTCATCGAAGCTTCCCAAAATTTCGACTGGTGCTTCTTCAAGTGTGCGTAATCTATCACTGAAATAATTCCAGGAATGAATGGACGTTTTGAAATTATTCTTATATTTAATTGTTGTAGGATTAAGAATCCTTTTTACATCGGTGAGATGCAGGGATATGCTGGTGTCCTCAACAGAATAAGTATTCTGTTGTGTTGAGTGAATGTCTTCATGATCTACCCAAACTTCATCGTCGTCCAATTCAATATCTTCTTGATTGGAATTTGATATCATCGTCAAGCTGTCGAGTAGGAGATGATCCTGGTTAGAACAAATAATGAACGCATTGTTGCCCTTCGAAACAAATTGGAGCAGTGAGGCTACATCTGCGCTATCTGCATGATAGTCCAGGCCTATGTAAACGTAGCTGTCTTTGTTATCAATGGAAATATCTGGGAGTTTTTTTGATATGCTATCTTTTACTTTTACAAATGTTTGACCTTGTCTGGCATGTTGTAAAAGTTCAAAAATTATTTTAGTCCCGTATGGATTGACGTCATCGGGAAGATAGGTTTCTTGCCAATGAATGCTGTTCCGGTGGATGTTGATCAGTACAATGATTCCTGCCAGCAATATGAATAAAGCTCCAATTGTTACAATATGTAATCTGTTTCTATTCAACTATAGAATTGATTGAAGTTTTGAATTGAATAAACCTGCTCTGAATGATATTAAACTCCTCACTGTTGATTGGATGGTCGCCATACCATACGGTCTCATAAAAAAGCGTCAAGTCTTTAAATATCGGAAAGCTATCTTGTTCTTCCATTTCCAATAAATAGTCATAATTGGTTTTGTCTTTTTTCCAAGTGATGTGACCATTCTCGCCAAGTTGCCTGATGATGGAGATGTATAAAATTCGCACGGCGTTTTTAAAGTTTTTAGATGAAATTGCAATACGAAGAAGGTGATCTAAATCCGATTCAGGAGGTAATTCATCTTCATTGAACCACATTGAAATGTCAGTCATGTCGGATGTGAGTTTTTTGTCGGGAATGCGAGATAAAACGAGACGTACAATTACTAAGACCAAAATTCCGATGACAAGAACCAGCGCAATAATTCTTGCTAGAGATGAGGTGAGGAGTGAGAACATTCTTGATGAGAAGGACTCATTATCGAGCGTTTCTCTTTCAGTTTCCATCTTTTCCTCTTGCAATTCCTTCTCGGTGTAGCTGATGGTTTTTTTGGACTCTTGCCATTGTTTATCACTCCATAATGAATCATTCATATTTGATGAATTTGGTAACATCAATCCTACCGAAATAGATTCGTTATTCGCTCGAATGCAATTGCCACTGTACACTACAGTGATCAGTACGATGGAATATACACCAATGAGTATACTATGCTTCTTGCTCCAGGCCATAAGCGCGCTTTTTGAAACCGATCTTATCGATGGAATTCATCAATGTGCCGGCCCCATTTATTTCTTTAAGACTATAATAGAGAAGGGATGTTCCGAACAGCCAAAGGGTAAATATAAAAATGGGTATTGCAAATAGCAGAAATGTATACAGAATTACACCTACTTCTTCGGCAAACGCTGCGTTCCTAGGGATATTGAGCCGAATGAATTCAATCAAAAGATTGGTTATTTCCGAAGATACGAAAAGCATACAAATCCAAATAATAGAAAGGAGGCTAAGAAATGTGCCCAGCACACGCAAGTAGTTTCCTCGTACCAACTTTACAGTGCTGAGGAACGCAGAAAATGGATTTATTGCTTCGGCATTGCTCGTATAAAGCCATAGCAAGCAAATCGGCAAATACAATATCATAAACAACACTGCGAAATGATGCTCAAGAAAAAGTGGAAGCCCTGTAATCAAAAGAATGAAAAACGATTTTACTATCTGAAGAATGGAGATGGACCCACCGACATTTATTGCTTTGTCGGAAGTTGAAAAAATACGAACGACATAAATTGAAAACAATGCCGCGAAAAATAAATAAAGCCACGGGTAGGATTTGAAATTCAGGAAGGCTGTATATCGATCCCAGGGATATAGAAATCCCAGGAAAGATGATATTGGTGATGAGTCGCCATCAAATAGCTCATGGTATTTCCCCTTTGTTATTATTCCAAAAATCAGTGTGATCATGGCCGCCATTCCTGCACTAATTAAACTTATGCTCCGTATGTTTTTGGTAAGCAGACTGAAGCTTGAAGAGAATATTTGAGAAGGTGTTTTTATTATTCCCGTATCGTATTCGTCGAGGTTGCTTTCAGTCAGTTCTTCCTCAGTTGGATCTTTGATTTGCCCTTTGTGATGGCGATGTTTGGGATACCAAACAAAGTAACCGAGAACAAGTGTACCTGATAATAATATAATAAACAATCTCACCCAATCCGGAACGTCAGTGTACCTGGTGAGAAAGGATTCTATAACTGATGCGTATATAAGCAAAATAGTAACACCAATCAGTATTTTGATTCCTTGTCGCGCAGAATGTATGAGCGCTTGTGACCTTGAGTACGTGCCCGGGAAAATGAGCCCTCTGGCAAGCGTGAATCCGGCACATCCGGCAATGACTATCATTGAAAGTTCCAAAGTTCCATGTAACATGATGGCTAGAAAACTCTCTTTAAATAAATCTCGTTCGATGAAGAAGTAAATAAAGGCGCCTACCATAATTGCATTGTAGAAAACCACGTAAATTGTTCCAATACCGAATAGAATTCCAAGGACGAACGTGCCATAAGAAATCTTGATGTTGTTCCAGGCAATTTGGAAAAACATCAGCAGAGGTTCCTGGTTTTTATAAACAGCCATCGGATCTCCATTTGCTATGTTGGCCTCCGTCATAGCTATGTATTGATCTCCAAGAATGATACGGGCGAATTCCGGGTAATAAATGCTTGACGCAATCCCGATAAATAAGCCTCCTGCAAAAAGTAGGAATGAATAGAGTAGTGTTCTACGACTGAACCACATCGCTTCCGGGAGTTCCTCTTTCCAGAATTTGCTCACTGCATTTTTTTCGTGAACACGATTGCGATAAATGGCCTGATAAGTTTGTTGAGATATGCCATTAAGGTATACGCGAACTGATCGGTTGGGATAAAAAGTTCTCGAATAGGACAGGTCATCAGTGGTTTCGATAAAGAGATCGGTTAATCGTTCGGGATCTTTGTCTGTACTCTCCAGAATATGCTCGAATTCCTCCCACTTGTCTTTATTTTGAATGATGAAATCTGTTTCCTGCATCTCGGTGAACTGCTACGTATGACATTCTTTCGTGACGAATTTAGGTAAATTGAAGTCTGCTGCGTTTTTTAATGGGGTGATACTTTGCAATTGCTATGGTCAGATCAAATCTTGGACTTCTGTCAGCGTTTGGCTACCTTACTTTCGGTGGTGACAATTTGGTTAACTTCAACCCCGGAATTGAAATGTTAATGTGTACATACTTTCATGAAGTCAATTGAAATTAATACAACTCAGAATGTTACGATTAATTATGAGCTCGCGGAGGCACGGGATAGAGTACTGGCGTTTATTATTGATGCAATAGTGAAGTCTTTTGGACTTTTTATGCTATGGTGGCTCTTTATTTTGGTGGACAACAGTTATGAATACGCTGAGTATTTTTCTTATGTGGTGGTATTGCCGGTTGTGACATTCTACACGCTGTTTTTTGAAGTCAAGATGAATGGACAGACTCCGGGAAAGAGGATGTTGAAAATTAAAGTGATTAAATTAAATGGAAAATTACCAACTTTTTATGACTATTTTATTCGATGGACCTTTAGAATAATCGATGTTTTTTTAAGTTTTGGAACGTTAGGTGTTTTGATGGTTGCTTCTTCTGAGAAAGCACAAAGATTGGGAGATGTTACTTCCGGCATGGTTGTCATAAGAGTAAATAGCAGAGTGAGCATCGGTTTGAAAGATATTCTTCGCATTGACTCGAGACTGAATTATCAACCCAAATTTGAAGGCATTCAACATTTTAGAGAAGAAGATATTTTGCTAATAAAGCAAACCATAGAGAGATATCAAAAGTATCGGAATAAAGCGCACAATGATGCTGTAAAGAAGCTTGTTCATCGACTTTGCGAGAAGCTTGAGATAGAAGTGCCGGAATATGATGATGTCACCTTTTTGAAGTTGCTTATAAAAGACTACATCGTTTTGACCAGATAAACGATCGATGGCGAGAATGCTTTTTTCTCACTATAAATGCCTTTAAGAAATAACTTCATTGATGATCTGCTCCGGGACAGGAACGTCGAAAATGGCTTCGCCAGGGGATATCGGAAATGACATCCTGAACTCTCCATTATAATTTTTCTTGTCGTTCTTCATGTATTTCATTAGCTGATCAAATGAGGGTAGAGTTCTATTTTTTATTGGAAAATATTTTGCAAGGACTGGCACTATTAAATTATAGTTTGACAATGAAATTTTTTTCATTGTCAAAGCAACCTTGGATTCAAGTTGCATTCCATATGCGATTGCTTCACCGTGTGTGATCGACCGCTTTCTTTCAATGTGCCAGGCTTCGATGGCATGCCCTATAGTATGGCCGTAATTCAAGAGTTTCCTCTTTCCATTTTCGAGGTAGTCAAGCTTGACTATTTTTTCCTTGATTTTCGCAGAGCTGGGTATAAATGGAATAATTGATTGAGCTGTGATTTCATTTATTTCGGATAATTTTTGCCATTGAACTTCATCTGCTATTAGCGCATGTTTCAACATTTCCGCAAAACCGGATTTCAGTTCTCTTTTTGAAAGGGTATGAAGGAATTGTGAATAGATGAGAACACCATCTGGTGTTGAAAAGGTGCCGACTGCGTTTTTTATACCGCTATGATCGATTCCGTTTTTTCCTCCTATTGAAGCATCAACCATCGACATTAAAGTGGTGGGCACATTAATGAAATTCAATCCACGCTTGTATGTGGATCCCGCAAATCCACCAAGATCTGATATGACTCCACCACCCAGATTAATCAGTAAGTCTTTTTTTTCAAAGGAAGATTCAAGCAGTTGCGTCCAGATTTGTCCTACAACTCGCAGTTCTTTTGATGATTCGCCCGGGTCCACTTCGATAATCTCAAGAAACTCGAACTTCTCATTGAGATGCGACAGAATGAGTGGCAGACAATGGGTCGACACATTTTCATCTGTCAAAATGATCGCTTTTTTTACGGGTTTATCTGAAAACGTAGCAATCTTAGTCGCCAAGGATTTTGGTGTCTCATAAAAGGAAATTTGATTTTTCTTAATCATTTTGTAAAAAAAAGAAAGCCGTTCCAAATATCGGGAACGGCTTTTTAAATGTGGTGCCACCAGGAATCGAACCGGGGACACAAGGATTTTCAGTCCTTTGCTCTACCAACTGAGCTATGGCACCATTTTTTTTGAGGGCGCAAACTTAAACAACTTTTCATGATTGCAACTTCATCATGTCGAATTTTCCTCGAAATCCCAAAGTTTTCGATTCTGTTGGCTGAAAATTATTGTCAGAAAAAATGATAACTGTCATTTTTTTCTGATGAAGGCTGCTTTTTCCGCAGTCGCACGTCATAAATTCAGCGACGAGTTAATATGATGCTAATCGGTAGTTTTTCAGTTGTTTATAAGAACATGGGCAATTAGATGGATATCATTTTGGCTTCGACGAGATATAGGTTTAAACCGATACTTAATATTTTTATTAGGTGGATTTGTGAAAAAGTCATATATATTTGTCGCTGACTTGCTTTGACCGCAAAGTATTAATTACTTCATTCATTAATTAACCAATTTCTTAAATCATGAGTAGACTATTACGTTCTATTGAGTTTACGCAAAAATCGTGTTGTTGGCAAAACAACATTTTCGTAGGCTTTAAAGCTATTGCGATAGCTTTTTTGTTTGTTTTATTTGGATTTGAAAACGCTAACGCTCAGAATGGGTGTGATATAGATGTTTTCTGTCCTGCAACTGTTATCCTGGAGTGTGGAGACGATTACAATGATCTTGACCTCACAGGCATGCCGACATTTGCAACAACCTGTACAAGTGTGGTAGATGTGAATTACGCCGACAATTCTGTCGGAACCGGATGTCACGTTATCATTACTCGCACATGGACAGCATCAGTTGTGGGTGGTCCATCTAACAGCTGTACGCAAATTATCCATGTCATCGATACTCAGGGTCCTGTGTTCAACATGGAGCCAGCCGATATTTCGGTAGAATGTGAGGGTGAGATTGAAACTCCTTTATTGTCAACAACGGATTGCAATCCTGGTAGCGACATCATTATTTTCGATTCAAACACAGGCGGAGATTCTCTGTTCTGTGAATTGACTACACCGCTTGGCCCAGGTCCTGATTGGGCGGTATGGTTGAACGGTTTGACCGGTCTTGGTCTTGCTGCAAATGATTACTACACTTGGATCCCGGGTTCAGCTACCATGACTTTCATGGTTGATGGTACTGCTCATATTACAGGTGATGTTCAGAACATGTCGAATCCGGGTCAGACCTGGAACGTGAGTTTCTGGATGGAAAATGGTAAGAACTGGACAGACTGGAGTGCTTTAGGCCGCAGCTATAAAGATGATCTGGGCTTTGGAGCTTTGACTCACTTCAATTGGTCTTATTATGAGCTGGTTCCCGTATTTTCTCACTTCGTGGGAACAGGATTAAACGCAGGTAGCTTTTTGTACTTGTCTCATCAACCAACCAACTACTATTTCGGTTTCCAGTTTGGTCAGGGAGCCAATAACAGAAATGGTAATGAGGGTGGTTCTGGATGGTTCTATTACACTGGTGTTGTAAATGGTCAGAACGTGAGCAATCACGGTGACTTGACTACTGACAAGACATGTGTACCTGTTGGCAATCCATTCGATATCTGTAATGGTGAATTGACTCGTTTCTGGAGAGCTACTGATGCTTGTGGAAATGTGACAATGATCGATCAGGTTATCTCAATACATGATACTACTCCTCCTGTATTTGACAATTGCTACCCTTCTATTGATATTGAGTGTGGTGATGATGTACCAGGTGCTTTGCCTGCTGAAGGTCTGAGCGCAACCGATAATTGTGGTGAAGATGTTGTGATCGATTTGTTTTCTTCTGCAACTATTAATATTTCAGAATGTCATTGGGATATTGTTCACAGATACCGTGCTGTGGACGTTTGTGGAAATGAGGCGTTTTGCGATTATGTGATTCACGTTATCGATACTACAGCGCCTGTTTTGACTGTACCTGCAGACGCAACATATGAGTGTGATGAAATTTATGTTCTAACTGAGGCTACTGCCGTTGACGCATGTCAAGGTGTAGTTGATGTAGTTGAAGGTGAAACCAATACTATTCAAAATGAGTGTGGCTATCAGTTGATCAGATTGTTCACAGCTGATGATGGTTGTGGCAATATTTCAACTGGCACGCAAACAATTACTATTACAGATTCTACGCCTCCTGTTTTCGATCCGTTTACAGCTCAGATTTATGTTGAGTGCGATATGATTGATTCTGTGGAGCTTCTTACTGCTCACGACAATTGTGATCTGGATGTAACAGTAACATACGAGGATATTACCAATTCTGGTGGTTGTCTTGGTGTAATTATGCGCACCTACACAGCGACTGACGATTGTGGAAACACTACAGTTGTTGTTCAGTTTATCACAATTCTTGACAACACGCCTCCAGTAATCGAGGTTCCTGGTGATATGATTGCTGAATGTGACGACGTCCCTGCAGCTCCTGGTGTTGAAGGTGCGATTGTTTATGACAATTGCGGCATGGCTGTGACTGTTGAATTCCACACAGAAATGATGGAAGGTCCATGTGCCAATAGCTACACAATTCTTTGGATTTGGGAAGCTTGGGACTATTGCGACAATTATTCAACTGACACAACTACAATTACTGTAGTTGATTCAACGCCTCCAGTGCTTTCATTACCTGAAGGTGGAGTATTCTCTTGTGAGGATGGAATTACTTATGGTGATGCAACTGCCACAGACAATTGTGATGATGACGTTGAAATTTCTTTCACAGATTTGATGGTTGATGGCGAGTGCCCACAGTCTTATTCTGTTGTTAGAACTTATGTAGCAGTTGATAATTGCGGTAATGAGACTACAGGATCTGTAACCTACTTCGTTATTGATAACGTTGCTCCATTCTTTACTTCCGTGCCCGAGAATATCACTATCGAATGTAACGAAGATGTACCGGCTTCAATGGCTACAGCTGAAGATCTGTGTGGAGTAACTACAGTTACTTCTGATGATCAGTATGAGTTTCAATCAACTTGCTATACTTTAATCATTCGCACTTTCACTGCGACGGATCAATGTAACAATTCATCATACGCTACTCAGACCATAACTATTCTCGACACAACACCTCCTGTAATAGCATACGAGCCGGAAATTTCTTTGCCTTGTGATGATTACATGGGAATCTTCGCAACTGCGACTGATTTGTGCGACGAGTCTGTTTCTGTTGAGTGGATTGCAGATGAATTTGTAAGCGGCGGTTGTCAAGGACGAATCATTCGCACATATGGTGCTTGGGATGATTGCCAGAATTATGCTGAAGTGCAGCAGATAATCACTTTGACGGATAACATTCCGCCATATGTGATCGAGCAGTCTCCTGATGCTACAGTTGAATGTGGTACTGAATTGCCTGAAGTATTTGTTTCTTTTGGTGATAATTGTGATGATGAATTGACATACTTCTCTGGAGTGTTCACGGAAACAATTGATTGTATTACTTATTACACCTATACATTCAGTGCAACTGATAATTGCGAAAACACAACATCAGAAAATGTTGTTATTACTATTGTTGACACACAAAATCCATGGTTTGAGAGTTTGCCTGAGGATATGTGGATTAGCTGTGATGACGAGGTTCCTGCGATTGTAATTCCGATAGCATATGACCTTTGTGATGATGACGTAGATGTTGAAGTTGCTGATGACATTATCCCAGGTAATTGTCCTCATTCTTATACTATTGTTCGCGTTTACAGAGCATTTGATGACTGTGGACATCAGACTGTAGAGTCTCGCTTAATTCACGTAACTGATGAAGAAGCTCCTGTTTTCGGTCAGCAGCAAGTGGAATACTCCTACGAGTGTGACGAACTCATTCCGGTTATTCAGCCTACAGCGATTGATGATTGTGGTGAGGTTACTTATGAACACACGGATGATTGGGCAAATGAGTCACATTGCAATGGATTGTTAATTCGCACGTGGTCAGCTACCGACGAGTGCTTTAACACTTCGTACTTCACACAGTATATTTCGATTTATGACAATACTCCTCCGGTTATTGATGCAATGATCGAAGTCACAATGCCTTGTGATGACATTGACAATAGTGTACTGGCAACTGCTACTGACAACTGCGACCCAAATCCAACTGTGGTAATTTACAGTCAGGAAGCCGCAAGCGGAAGTTGCGCCGGTCGTTTGATTCGTATTTATCGCGCCTACGACGAATGTGAAAATTATTCAGAGTTTACTCAGTTTATCACTTTGACTGATACAGAGGCTCCAATAGCAAGCATAGAATCCTATGACGCAACTTATGAGTGTGATGAACTTTGGTTGATTCCTTCAGTAACATTCACTGATAATTGTGATGAAAACCTAGATTTGACTGCTAACCATTCAATTGAAGAGGACGGTTGTACAACTATCCACCATTGGATTTGGACAGCAATTGACCATTGTGATAATGCCACTACTGTTATTGTGAATATCACTGTAACAGATACAACTCCTCCAACCGTGGATGAGCCTGGTGACTTTGAGGTTGAGTGTGGCCAATTCTATGATTTGGTTGTTCCTAATTTCATGGACAACTGTGATGATGAATTGACTTACGGTAATGATTTCAATGAGGAAATGGTTGGTTGTAACTACGTTTACACTTACATCTGGTGGGCTACTGACAATTGTGGCAATACAACAACAGTAGATCAAGTAGTGACAGTGGTTGATACTACACCTCCAACTTTGGTTGTTCCGATTGGTGGTGATTTTGATTGCGTTGATGGCATCACTTATGGAGAAGCTTTCGCTTTTGACATTTGTGATCAGGAAGTAGATTTGACATTCACAGATGTGATGACTCCAGGCGCATGTCCTCAGTCGTACACTGTTGTGCGCACATGGGTTGCAATCGACGATTGCCAAAACGTGGCGACTGGATCTGCTGAGTACAACGTCTATGACCTTAACGCTCCAGTATTCACATTTGTACCTGAGAATATCACTATAGAGTGCAGTGATGAAATTCCTGCATCAAGCGCAACTGCGGATGATGATTGCGATGATGAAGTAATCTATGGTCAAATGGACGAGTATGAGTTCCAGTCGTTGTGTTATACTTTGATTATTCGCACTTTCAGCGCGGCAGATCATTGTGGTAACGTAGCATATGCAACCCAGTTGATCACGATCTTGGATACTACTGATCCTGTAATCTCAGGTGAGTTTGAAATCGAGATGCCTTGCGATGATATCTCTGAAGGTATTTTCGTAACAGCTACAGACAACTGTGATGATGACGTATATATCGAAATTGTTAGCAGTGAAATGGTTAGCGGTGGTTGCGCAGGTCGCATCATCCGCATCTATCGCGCTTGGGACAACTGTCAGAACTACAGCGAATTCACTCAATTCATAACTCTTACTGATGATACCCCTCCGGTGGCAAGTATCGATCCTTTGGATATGACTTATGAGTGCGGTGAAGAATGGTCTCCAGCTTCTGTTACATTCACAGACAACTGTGATATGGAATTGATTTTGTTGCCAGATCTTTTCATTACTTCTGATGCCTGCATTACTACTTATCACTATATCTGGACCGCTATTGACCATTGCGAAAATGTAACTACAGTGGATCAGATTATTACGGTGGTTGATACTACGGCTCCGGTAATCTTCGCTGAAAATTCTGAAATCACTGTTGATTGCAACGTTGCTGTTGACTATATCACTCCGGATGCTTATGATGCTTGTGATGGAATCATCGAAGTTGTACCGACTTACACGAGCACTCCTGGTGATTGTCCTGGTGAATACACTGAAACATTGACTTTCACTGCTACGGATGCTTGTGGCAATAGCAGTTCTGTTTCTTTCATCACTCATCACGTGGACAACACTCCTCCAATGTTGGAGAACATTCCACAGGGTGGTGAGTATTCATGCGAAGAGACATTGCCAAATGATATGCCTACTGCATTCGACTATTGTAGCGAAGCGACAGTAATGTCGTCTGAGTTAACAATTGATGGAAACTGTCCGAACAGCTATGTAGTTGTACGCACATTCTGGGCTGTAGACGAGTGTCAGAATGTATCAGAGTCGGTGAACGTTTACTATTCTGTTTACGATAACACTGCTCCATCGTTCGACAATTCAGTTTCTGATGAATCATATCAGTGTTTGGATTGGAGCACTTACGAAGTGCAGGTAGTTACTGCTACTGATCTTTGTGGTGAGGCAACAGTTACCCACACTATCACTCCAATGCAGGTAGACAATTGTGGCAATGGTGTTTGGTTTGTTGAGTACGTTGCTGCTGACCAGTGCTTCAATTACGCGGATATTGGCTACTACATTACTATTGAGGATACTCAGGCTCCTGAATTGAGCTCGATGCCGGTAAGCATTATGCTTGACTGTGATGATGAAATCCCAGCTCCTGCAATAGTTACTGCCTCAGACAACTGTGATAACAATGTTGAAGTAGTGTACACTGAAACTTGTTTAGGAGATTGCCCGGTTGATGGTGAATCTAACTGCGATTTGTTGACTCCGGTTCGTCCAGTGGGCAATCCATGTGCGTATCCGGTGGATTGGGCTATGGCCTTGTTCGGTATGCCATCTGCTCACAAGTGGTATCAATTGATTCCAGGAAGCGGTACTTTGGTTCATAACCTTGATGGTTCATTGACATTGACTGGTTCATTGGTAAATGCTTACAATGCGGGTTGTGGATTCAATTTTAACGTGACTTTCGCTAACCCATTGGATTGGGCTGCATGGAGCTCACAAGCGTTCCCAACCGGATTTAAAGCTGACTGTGGTGGTGTTGGTGCAAACCATACTGACTGGATGTATTACATCCTTCAGAACGGTCCTGGTGCTGAATTGACAGGATGGGGTGCATATGCTGGATCGTCAATTGACCTTTCTCACGCTCCTTCTAACCAATACTTCGGTTTCCAGTTGGGTGATGGTGCTAACAATTACAATGGTGTGAATGGACTTGGTGGATGGTTTAGCTACTCTGGTGTATTCCTCGTGAATGGTGAACCAATCATGAGCGGTAATGTTGGTGGTGCTGGTGACTTCGCATTCGAAATCGACTGCTGCCCAGATTACCAGATTGTACGTTGCTGGACCGCGATGGATTGCTCAGGTAATGAGGTTAGCCATTGTCAGACTATCACGTTTGGTGATTTGAACAATAACTTCAATCCTGCTATTGCTCAGACTCCATCTGTAACGAATACCTCTACTAGAGATATCTCGATTCTGAATATCGCACCAAACCCTGCTAGCTACAGATCACAGATCACATTCATGAGTAAGAATGATGAGAGATTGTCATTGCAGATTTTGGATATGACAGGTCGTGTTGTCGCAGACCTCTTCAACAGCGAGGTTGTTGCTGGTGTTGAGTACAGAGCGGACTTTGACGCCGACAAAATTCCTGCAGGTATGTACATGGTAAGATTGAACTCTTCTTCTGAAAGAGACATCAGCCGTATGCAGATTGCTAGATAAGATTCGAGCAATTAAGTCTTTCTAATATTGAAACGCCCTCCGGATTTCCGGGGGGCGTTTCTTTTAAGTATCTTTTAATGTAATCTGAATATCCAAACATATATACGCCTTGGGCAATAAGCTGTTGTTTTGCAGTATATTAAAAATTATTTGCGCAAAATTCAGTAATGACTATTTCAAATATGAAATTGAGGTTTAGCATTTCCGAGCAACTTTTACCATATTTGCTCAATCTTAACCGATACGAATTAATACTGTATATATGATGAACCGCATTTTTACCCTTGCATTACTTATTGCTTCTTTCACCCTTACAGCGCAGCACAGAGCTACTGTTTCTCCGAATTCAGATTTCAAAATGATTCAGAATGGCTTCGTGGTTTCAACATTTGTGCTTGACACAGAGTTATCCGAGAGTGAGTTGGAAAACTTCAATAGATGGACACAGAACAATGTCGCACTGGGTGAATTCAAATTAGTAGGTAAGACATTAACAACCACTTTGCACATCGAAGGCAATGATCGTAATGTATATAGTAAGATGTTCATAATGATGGGTGTTGATATTCTTGAAGTGGAAGCGAATGGACAGCGCAAAGTTTTGGATAGAGACGGATTCTTTGAGCACTTCAACCTATAATTTCAGTTAATACTTTCTTCATGAAAAAAATCTGTACACTACTGATTTTGGTGGTTGTATTGGGTATATCTTGCTTTTCGCAATTGACATGCACCAATTGTGTACACTCGGAGTTGACCAATTACTCTAATGGAACGCCGAATGACAGTATGTACTTTATCTGCACAGGACAAACGGCCAATTTACTGGCAGTGCCTGCTTCCGGTGTACCAGGCTGGAATTTTCAATGGGACCATTTTGTACCTTCTACAAGTTCCTGGAATCCTTTGTCAACTCAAAACAATCAACCGACAAGCTCAATCACTGTTGCAAACGGCGGATTCCGCGTTCGAATCTATGATGCTTCAAATGAATTGGTAGCTACCCATATCACTTGGATCTGTAAAGTGAATACCAACCCAACTGTCAATGTGAATACCCTACCTGCCGGATGCGGATCTATTACGTTGAATGCGTTTCTTTTATTCGGTAACATTACTCCGTACTATAACCCTCCTTTGGAAACGGGACCAGCTCCGGTTCTTAATATTGATGCCAGTACGGCCATTACGATTTGTTTCAATGGGATACACTCATGGGTTTCGGATTTGGGTTTTTATTTGGTAGGACCGGCAAGCTGCGGCAGTCCTTCTATCCCGCTATCACCCAATCCCGGATCGATTAATCAGGGAAATATCTGTAACAGCGGTGATAATTTCACCAATCTCTGTTTTTCAACTCTTTCGACTAATAATCTAGATGTCTGTGCACCTGCGCCGGCCACACTCTCCGGAACCTACGGATCATATGGTGCGACGCCAACTCCAATAAACTGGAGTGCTTTTTATGGTTGCAATGCAAATGAAACAGGATGGGCTGTACAGGTATATGATTGTATTGGAGGTGATACAGGAACTCTTACCTCAGCTTCATTAACTTTTAATGGAATTGATTCAAACAATAGTCCTTTGACAGTTAGTTATATCACACCATCAGGATTCAACTCACCGATATTGGATAATTCCTGCTCATCAGCAGCAGCTTCTATTTTTCAAGTGAGCACTCCTACCGTGGCATCGACACCAATTCAGCATACTTTTCAATACCAATGGTCGGCTGAACCGCCTTTCAATATTCCGAATAGTATGTCAGCATTGACCATCAACCTTAACCCGGCACCAACGGTGGACACATACTTTACTTTACGCATCATTGGACCGAACCCTGGTGCAGCATGTGGTGGAAATGATACGGACACCGAGTTTTACGACTATATCAATCCAGGAACTGCTTCTATCACGGCCTTGGAACCTTATTACTGCGAACAAAGTCCGGCTTTCAACCTAACTTCGGATCAAACTGATGGAACCTGGAGTGGACAGGGTATAATTGATACTGAACTTGGAACTTTTGATCCAATGGTTGCAGGACCAGGTTTGTGGACGATTACGTACACACCTACATCGAGCTGTATTAATCCTATTTCAGTCAATATTCCGGTAGTTGCACAGCCTAACGCCACGATTACACCGCTTCCTGATTTGTGCAGTAGCATTGAACCTTTCAATCTTAGTGTCGATTATCCCGGTGGCATTTGGAGTGGAACTGGAATTTCTGACTCCAATGCAGGAACCTTTGATCCGAGTTTGATTGTTACCGGAACGACAACTATCAATTACCTCTTGCCAGGTAATTGCCCGGTTTCTGCGAGTCTGGATGTTTCGGTTGTTCCCCAAGATCCGTTACAACTCAGTTCGCCACAAAACACATTCTGTAATTTGGGTTCAAGTGTTGTTTTAAGCGCCAATGTCGAGGGAGGTCAGTGGAGCGGAACTGGTATTACCAATACAAACACAGGTGTTTTTAATCCTCAGATTGCCGGTGTTGGCCAACACAACATTGCATACTCGTATACTTCTGTTTGTTTTGATCAAGCCACGATTAATCTGGTCGTAATTGATACCTCGTTGACCATTACCTCTGTCACGCCATTGTGCATTTCTTCTCCGGCTATCACTCTATCTGCTACTTATCCTGGTGGTGTTTGGAGTGGTACAGGAATCTCGGATGCTTCACTAGGAACTTTTAATCCAGCCGACGTTGGAAATACCGGATCCTATTGGATACATTATACAACTAATAATGCTTGTCAGGCGATCGATAGTGTTCTTATCAATGTACAGGTAACACCTTCGTTGAATATTACAGTACCCGGCCAGATTTGTGAAAATGCGGCACCCATTAACTTTACAGCAAATGTGGATGGCGGTGCTTGGTCCGGTAATGGAATTGTGAATCCGGCATCAGGATTTTTTAATCCAACAACTGCAGGAGTAGGATCTACAACCATTACTTATACAGTAAATGAAGTTTGTACCTTTTCCGAAACAGCGAATATTCAGGTCAATCCAGTTCCCATTGTTAATGCAGGCGCTGATGTTGCCATTTGTTATGATGGTAGCGTCAATCTTGCGGCAAGCGGTGCACAATCATATACATGGACTCCTATGTTTGGATTGAACAACGGCACAATTGCAAACCCTGTTGCGACACCTTCAGTAACAACTACGTACATCGCGACAGGAACAGCTGAGGGATGTTCGAATACAGATCAAATTGTAGTTACCGTGCATCAACAACAACCGGCAATGGTTAATGGTCCTTTGACCATTTGCGAAGGAGATCAGACGCAACTTGTTGCTAGCGGATTGCAGAGTTATGCCTGGACCGGTATCCCAATTTCAAATCCTGGCATTAGCAACCCTACTGTGAATCCACAGGTTTCAACGAATTACACGGTTACAGGTTTGGATAATAACGGATGCGTTTCTACAGGTTCAGTTCAAGTGAATGTGATTTCACCTGCGGCATATTTCACAGCTTCAAGTACAGAAGGAATAGCTCCATTAATAGTGACATTCACGAATCAATCATTTGGTGATAGTTTTCTTTGGGAATTCGGAAATGGAAACTCCATCAATACGACGGATGCCAATCTTTCTCCAACCGAAGCATTTTACAGTCCTATTGTTTACACGGTTACTCTCACAGTAACGGTCAATGGATGTCAACATAGTCATATGTTGCAGGTTCAAGCATTTTCTGATTCGCAAATTCTAACTATACCAAATGTTGTTACAATGGATGGCAACGGTCAGAATGATAATTTCAGGATTGATTCTAACAACCTTAGTAAACTGGATATTCAGATATTCGACCGATGGGGCAAAAATGTTGGACAAATAGTCAAGCCGGATGGAAGATGGAATCCGAAAGAGGTTGGAACTGGAACATATTACTACGTGTTGAAAGCGGAAGGTATTGACAATAAGAAGTACGACAGATCCGGTTATTTCACAGTTCTGGAATAGACCTGAAAAACTTTTTTGCAAAAACCGCGATTAATTTTCAACGGTTCTCAGAGAAATGAAATAGCTTCAGAATTAGCACAGCAATCATAATAGTTGCGACGAGTTACTTGATGAAGAATTAGGTGAAATATTCGCTTAGAATTTACTTCTTATCAATGACCACCTTTGGTTCGATCATGATGCTTTGAACTCTTGTCGTGTCTGATTTCTCTGGACTTTTAGCAAAAATATTGAAAAGAGAAAAGTAGCCTGTTGCCAATGAAAATGTTGGATGCGTTTGCTGAGGTTGTTTTGGGTCTCCGGGATTCTCTACTATATCATTTACTGCGGCAATCATCAAAGTTGTCAGCGAGGAGAATATAAAAACCAAGACAATTTTTTTCATCGGTATGTTTGTATTAATGACAGCACCGAATTTATATTAGATTCACATTTGAAAGACAGTCCTTTAACAACATTTTTTCAAGATCGGGGCGACCGTGGAAAAATCACTGATGCGGTTTTGATGTCGCTATTGTTTCTTGCTGTTTGCTGGAGCGTTTTTCTTCTGGAAGAATTTCTGGGATATCATTTTAAAATGTACGGCCTTAAGCCAAGAACCGGCGAAGGATTGGCGGGTATACTCACCATTCATTTCTTACATGGAGACTGGGGGCATATCGGTCAGAACTCGCTTGGTATTCTTGTGCTGAATACGTTTCTTTTCTATTTCTACAGGCAAATTTCAATAAAAGTATTCCTGATCATTTTTGTTGTTTCCCCTAT
>JAYTOA010000015.1:0-8396 GCA_043748015.1 Flavobacteriales bacterium | reverse complement strand
TCTGGTGTAAATTTTCGTCTCTTTTTCATGCCTCTGTAAAATTATTGAAGACCTATATTGTTTTAGGTTTTCTCTCCAACCTTTCAGGGGGCTAAGACATGATGCGGATTTCATCAAGCGTAGATTGTCTCAAATGTTCATCTTAACCACATAACATTCGAGGTGGTCAATTTGAGCAGGAATTTCCAGACAAGCTATTTCAAGCCGAGACAATATGCGCCTGAAGTTTCTTCTCAAATCACTTCTATCCTATTCTTGATCGCATAGAGTACCAACCCCACTCGTGATTTCAATTGTAGTTTCTCACACAGCGATTTTGAATAACCCTCAGCGGTTCTTGGACTCACGTGCATGAGATTGCCAATTTCTTTATAGGTCATTTCTGTGCAGCAATGACGCAAAAACTCGATCTCACGATCTGTCAATGTTGCAGCTTTATCCAAATGGTCACTAGATCCTCCGCTTTGGATATTTCGTATCAACCTGCCACTGACCAATTCCGACATATGATACCCCCTTTCATAAACATCCCGGATGGCGAATACCAGTTCACTCGGATTAGTGTTCTTCACCAAATAACCACGGGCACCGGCCCGTAGCATTCTGATCACATGCATATCGTCATCCATCATCGTCAGCGCTATGATACGTATTTCCGGTTTATGCCGACTAATCCACTTAGTCGTTTCTATGCCATCCATCATTGGCATGCTGATGTCCATCAATATGATGTCCACTTCCTGATTATCAATTTTATCAATGAGATCCTTCCCGTTACCTGCGTCTGCTACGATAACAAACCCCTCCTGTTCCAGCAACTGTGCGATGCCCCTGCGGATGAGGTCGTGGTCATCGGCAAGCGCGATTCTTATCAAGTGGTTAGTGAGCATGCTTTGTGTGAAAGACAAACATAGTCGAATGGACCATTATTCAGTTGGAAATTCAAGTTGTACTGTCGTGCCGCCCATTGAATTGCGTCGAATGACAAAGCTACCATTGAGCAATGCAATTCGCTGACGAATATTCATCAATCCCATACCAGATAGCATTTCAGATTCCTCGATGCCCCGGCCATTGTCTTCGATAGCAATGAACATTCTATTGACTGATTGAACCATATGAACATCAATTGTTTTAGCACCGGAATACTTGACTGCGTTGGTGAGAGCTTCCTGCACACATCGAAATAATACAATCTCCTGCTGATTATTCATTCCGTGCCTCTCACCTTCCCAAGTGAATTTGCAGTTCATCTTTCCTGAAGCATTGATCCATTCCGACTCACGTTCAATTGCCATTTCAATACCCTTGTCAAGCACGTAGTTACCGCTCAAGTTTTTACTCAGGTTGCGCAAATCCTGCAGGGCTTCACCTACCAACTGACCTGTCGCTGCTCGCTTGGAATCGTCCGAACACTGCAGCTCGTGGATATACAATGCGGCGAGTGTAAGCCGTTGACCAATGTTGTCGTGTATTTCCTGTGCAATGTTTTGTAAGGTTTGTTCTGCAATCTCTAGCTGAGACTTCAACAGTTCCGTCTGAAATTGTTGCCGAAGAAGTTCTTTCTCGCGCAAATGCTGGTGTTGTTTTTTGCGATAGGCAAATGCGATAAAGACCACAAAAATCGATAGGATAAGAAACAACAGCAGTCCTCCGTAAAGAAAGAGTGTAATGTCAGATTGAAGATTTACCTGGTTGTCTTGCATCTATCCAAAATGAATAACCTATTGTCGCATAATACAGCATCGAAGTATACGTATGAATTTGCTGACTCCAGCTTTTCATGGCTTTGGTTTCAAGAACTATTTCATACAAACTCAAATGAGTGAATGAAACTGCGGTGTAGACAATAAAAGCCATTGCGAAGATGAAAGAAGACTTTTCGCGCAATGGCAGATCAAAACCGGTATTGAGATTTGCCCAAATTACCAGCATCGCTCCGGCGAGCAGAAATGGTGTAGAAAACATGATCAGCTTGGATGGAAAACCGACGATCACGCCTGCATTCCATATATAAACGGCATCCAACAACAGGATAGCCGCAATAATCATCAGCACATATTTTCCTGTTCTTCGTGATCTAAGCTCCAGATAAAACGAAAACAAATACAAAAGCGGTGAAATCAGTGCGTATGCGAAGTATATCAAAACTAGATTGAGCCTGACATCAAAGGCGAAAGTGTGGGTCAGCAATTCATGAACCATCGTGTAAATAAGCAAAAGCAGTAAAACGCGAAAAGAGGCAGTAAGAGATTTAAACCTTACTGCCCCTGTCAGGATCGCAGAGAATAACGTGAGGAGGTAGATGTAAAATAACGTCATGGATCAATTGCATTGACCAGCAACGCATTTCGAATAGGGAAATTTCGCCAAATCATTTGGGTCAGTTTCAGCGCAATTGTCAGGGCATGGCAACACATACTCAATCAGTTTACAGTTTCCCGGTATTACATTCATGTTCTCGCCAGTTGCATCACGGTAGGTTCCAACCATAACCAAGCTGTTGTATTCATAGTCCTTACCGCTATCGTTCACACCGTTTTGCAGAATGGGATAAAGTTTGATTCCACTGCATCCGGTCACTTTAGCAAAATAATTAATATCACCAATTTCGAGAAGCCAAGATTTCAGGCTCGGTTGAGTCGGTTCGGCATGCCATTTACCTTTCAGTGTATTTTTTCCTGAAGTAGATTGAAAATAGTGAACCAATTCTGCGGCATCATTCCAGCAGATGGGAGTGGCTGTAGTTGTCTTCAACTCCTGTTCGGTCACCAAATTAAGAAGCGAATCTACCCGATGCTTCAGTTGAGCATTATCCTTTTCGAGCAATGCGATTTTCTCATCACTGCATGAAGAGAGAACGGCGACTGCAAAAATGCTTAGCCAAAATTTGTAATGTGTTTTCATAGATTGATATTGGTTTAATTTATAATGTAAAGGCAAAGATGGAATATTTGTTAGTTGCCAAAACGAAGGACAAAGAAATTACGATCTAATCAAACGAAAAAGCGTATTTCTACGCATTCATTTTGCGTGTAAATCGGGGGCTGATGAAGAAGTGAGGTATTTCACTTTTGGCGCATACAAAAACACCACTTAACAATGAAAGCACACTACTTCACTTTTAGTCTGTTCATGGCTTGCTGCCTGACCACTTTCTCACAAGACAAAACATTTTACGAGCGGATGCATGGTACCAACATCAATGGAACGCTTCTTCTAAAATATGACGAAGACACCTCCTTGTTTTATCGTTGCGACAAGAAAGGTTGGTACAAAGCCGACAGTAAATTGTTCAATGCTGCCAACTACAATCATGATCACACAGTCAATGTGTACCTTCAATTTTTCAATCCTCTTCAAATTGATGTCTCCATTAAGTTTGTAGAAACAGCTGATCTAAGTTTGAAAGTGGTGGATGATTTTTTTGCGAGTCTTGTGAAAGTTACTCCCATCGAAACAGGAATATCAAAATCAGG
Organism: Flavobacteriales bacterium; assembly: GCA_043748015.1. Classification (GTDB taxonomy): domain Bacteria; phylum Bacteroidota; class Bacteroidia; order Flavobacteriales_D; family Sanyastnellaceae; genus JAIBBG01. The sequence continues at coordinate 4,917 of JAYTOA010000015.1, read as the reverse complement.
CCTAGACATATTTGAATTCGATGTAAGCGATTCTAATGAGAAATTCAAAAAGGGAACTATTCCAATAGAACTGGCCTCGACAGAGCTAAATCAATGGTTAATGGAATTTATTCCTCTCGTTAAGGCCGAATTTGACGCAGACAAATTAAAAAGTTTAATCGCTACTCTAAAGCTTATCGAGTCTGTAGAAGAATTCCACTTTAGCAAATTCAAAATTGTTGAAATAACTGCGAGATCAACAGAAAGTCTTGACATTGCAGAATGGTTACAATCGACAACTAAAAACATTTCCAATGCCACTTCATATATGGATTTTAAAAGTGCTTGCGTTGAAGGTCAAGCAATCCACAAATCACTTGAGGCGAGAAAAGAAACCGAAAAAAAAAACCTAGAAGCTGTTCTAAATATGATGACAGGACAACAATTTGAAGATCACATCGAACCCCTTCTTGAGCCAACGAAATTGCCAGGTACTGAGGATTTATTTAGGGCATATTCAGCAGGAATAGCTAAGCAAATGATCCAAAAATTCAAAGACCGATCTATCGAGATTGAAAAACAATTGGCAACTTTCAAAGAAACCCTCGACAAATGCGAAAAATTCTACTCCCAATATAAAAAGCAAAACTTCTTCGGCGAAGAAGAATTCTACAAGAAGATCAAGACTGATTCTTATAACTACGAGTGAAAAACCGTAACAAAATACACATTTGAAGCAAAAAGTGCGGCGGGAAAAACAAAGACCTCAGAATTTCATATCGCCAAGAAACTGACTTTGGTGCCTTTTGTTTCTGTTGCGACGATCTACACCAACTTCCGCTATCCCAACTATGCTCTCATTGAAAAGGATACCATATCTAAAGTGATCTCAGAGGGCAAGACAAATCCTTCACTCAAAATCGGAGCATTTCTTCATCTCGCATTGCCGATGAAGAACTATGGATTCTATCCCTTTGTGCAGCTAGGAATTTCTACGGACCAGTCAGAGCTTATTCTTCCTCTTGGTGCCGGTTTTCTGCTGTATGATAAAATATCCATTAGTGCCGGAACCATGCTGGGATATCATAAGACTCTTGATCAACTAAAACCCGGAATGATTGCCACACAGGATCAATTTGATGCCGATCTCAAACAAACGGTTTTTGGATTTGATAATTGGTACTTCTCATTGAACTATACCATCGGCAAATAGAAACTAACAATAAAATACGAACCAATGAAAAAAATGCTACTTGCCCTTTTTGCGTTACTCCTTTTTTCGTGCAAACCATTCTATCATACGCATACCTTGCCTTATGGGTTATCAGACGCTGAAGCAACGGAAATCAGAAATATGATTCAAGCTGTTGCTTCCAGAAATCAGGATGAATGTATTGAAACGATTGAGCTCAAATCTGATATCCTTTGCGCAAATCCAAGAAAATCTGATTCTAAGAATGAAACATTAGCCCGAATCCATCTCACATTCAAGACAAGTAAGAAAAAACACAATGAGATACGTGAGTTACTCAATGCAATTAAACTGAAGGGAGATCTAATTGAAGCCACTAATATTAAAAGACCTTAGTAACTTGCATGTTGGAATCGTTTCGTCCAATCCGAATAGCGCAAGTAACCTGAATGCGAAATCAAAATGGATAATCCCAAAACTATTGGACACGGTAGAAACGATTTTTGAAATATGAAGTACTCTGCTTTATTGAGAAATAACACTAGATGTTTCCCAATCGGACTAACAAAAAAAAAAGTTTGACCTCTTCCAGTACCACAACTTTTGATCCTGATCCATTTTCCGCGCCACGGTCCGCGCCACAGTCAAAGAAAAAGCCCCTGAATTTCAGGGGCTTAATCAAAATTTAGGCGGTCGGGACGGGACTCGAACCCGCGACCCCGTGCGTGACAGGCACGTATTCTAACCAACTGAACTACCCGACCGTTTCACAACGTAACTGTTGTTCATTCCTCTTTCTTTCAAAATTGGAGGCGCAAAAGTAAGCGGGTTTTTGTTCTTTGCAAGTCCTAAGGCGTTTTTTTCGAAAATAGGGTGGATGTGTGAACGTCATATGGCAAGGAAATCGTCTATTGTATTGGGTTTCAGAGTGAAGGTTCTGATTGATTTTTCGAAGTCTTTTGTGGGTGGATCACTTTATGCTCCCATCTGAACTGCTCAAACCAACTTGGGTATCTCACTTTCACCAAATTTCCCCGAAATTGCTCTCGCCAAAACCACACACATGAATCCAATCACCAACAATATTGAACGCAGTCGCTTTGAAACGGAAGTGGATGGTCTGCCCGGCTTTGTGGAATATCGCCTGTTCGATGGTGGTATCATTTATTCGCACACAGAGGTGGATCCCGGACTTGGTGGCAAAGGTGTCGGCTCTTTATTGGCTAAATATGTTCTCGATTATGCACGCGATCAAGGTCTGAAGGTGATCGTCACTTGTCCGTTTATCAAAGTGTATATCAAGCGTCATCCTGAATATGCTCCTTTAACAAATCTCGCTTAACTTGCATCACTATGCGTCCACAAGTCCACTACAGCACCGTATCGGAGGCAATCACTGAATTGCGTAAGAAGGGCTACACGATCGATTTTAATTTGGAGGAAAATTGCCTCACTTGCGATAATCATCGCTTCGATCATGAGGAATTTGAGATCACGGAGGTGTATCGATACGAAGGGAATACTGATCCTGCCGATGAAGCAACTGTCTATGGTGTTGAATCGCATAATGGATTAAAGGGAATTCTTGTCGCCGGGGATGGTCCATCCATGAAGCCGGCTACTTTGGAGATGTTGAAGAAACTCGCTTGGAGTCACTGAGTGAATTTGGTGATTTGGTGATTTTTGATTTGGAGATGAATCTGCTTGGCTTTTCATTCGATAACTTAAGTAACTTCGTTCAACTAAATCTTTGTTTGTCTCAGCCCCTCAATGTATCTCTGCGTCCTGATTTTTCTGCAATCATTATTTTTGACGCTATTCATCTGAAATCACACCGAAACAAATATTGAATTTTGAATTCTCTCCTCCAAAAATTAAACGCCGACGGCTTCGTTGTCCTTGAAGATTTCAATAGTGCCGAAGAATGCGATGCTCTTATGCAACGCGGTGAACAACTCGCTTCTAACTTCGACTTCAAAGGTCATCCTTCCGTTTTTCAGACGACAGATCAAAGCAAAACAACAGATGATTATTTTTTGAATTCGGGAAGCAATATTTCATTCTTCTTCGAGAAAGACGCATTTGATTCTGAAGGGAAATTGAAAACGGATCTTTTTCATTCATTGAATAAAGTTGGACATGCATTGCATGATGTTGATCCTGTTTTCAATGATTTTACTCGTTCACCGCAAATGAAAAAGCTCGCGCATGACTTGAGCCTTGATGAATATGTGGTTATTCAAAGTATGTTGATTTTGAAGCATGCGAAAATTGGTGGAGTAGTGGACGTTCATCAGGATTCCACATTTCTATACACTGAACCTGATTCGTGCATAGGATTCTGGTTTGCTCTAGAGGATGCAACAAAGGAGAATGGTTGCCTATGGGCTAAGCCGGGCGGCCATCATACTCCATTGCGTTCATGGTTTCGCCGCAGAGAAAATGGTGGAACGGAAATGCATGAGCTCAATATGGAACCATACTCAATGGAAGGAATGGTTCCTCTTGAAGTGAACAAGGGCACTTGTGTTGTTTTGCACGGATTGCTTCCTCACTATAGTTTGCCAAACACCAGCGGTAAATCGCGGCAAGCCTATTCCATTCACACCATCAATCGCAATAATCACTATCCGGAACAGAATTGGTTGCGAAGGGAGATAAATGAATTGACGGGATTTTAGTTGTCAGTCAATTCATCCATTTAAATTGGCTGAATTGAATTCATCTACTTAACAAAAATTGCCTGCTCGCTTCAATTTGTAAATAGCAGTGCGAATTACTAAGCGGTTTTATATCTCAACGGCAGTGCATCGCTTTGATGTTCTATATGTCTTCGCTGTTCAACATAATGACAAAACTCACAATCGTCAGAGGCTTGTGGTATCTGGTGATTTTTCAGCAATAAATAAGCTGAATGCACTGCCTGTTCCACCCAACTGTCGTCGCCAGGACAAGCAATGATATGCGTGTGAAAATCGAGATGATCATTCAATCCTGCCGCATTTATATCGCCTGTACAATAAACAAAGTATGAGATGTCGCTAACGTTCAATCCATTTTTTCGAAGTAGCCATTGCTTGATTTCCATCTGTCTGCAATAGGCATCGGCCCATGATGGTAAGACTGAAACCGGAGAAAATTTCGCAGTGGCTTTGTAATCTACTACATGGTATTCTCCCTTTTCATTCTGCCACAAATCATCTATAGATCCATACAAATGAAATCCGCGAGAGATGTCTTGAAAGACAACGCCGGCATTGTCGGGTTTTCTCCACTCGTCGATTTGATCGTGTTGCGCAGGAATAGCGGCAACCTCGAATTTTTCTTGTAATGGATGTTGCGTTCCGGCCTGGCGATGCGCATCAAATTCTTTGCGCAGCAATGCGAGAACGCCGGACTTCAGTGATACAGGAAATCCAACTGGACGATGAATTTTGTCGATGACATCGAGGTAGAAGCATCGCGGGCATTGAACGAATAATTCAATTTCAGAGCGTGAAATCTTGATCATTGTTTTTTAGTTTAGTAATGTGAAGATAACAAGGATGTATTATTTCGTGGAAAAAAAATATATGGGCAACAGTTTTTTGTACACGAACGTCGGAAGTGCAGCGACTCATTGAAACTGCTGCTTGAGATGATTTTTTTTTTCGGATTAACGGGTTACTTCGCAAAGCCCTCTCTGTTTAAGTGAATGAACTACTTTACGTTCTTTTTTTCTTGAAAAAAAAAAGAACCGAAAAATT
>JAYTOA010000014.1:0-4663 GCA_043748015.1 Flavobacteriales bacterium | reverse complement strand
GGACCTTTCAGTACATCCCGATTTCTAATCGGGACTCGATCGACCACTCTGACATCTCTCCAATTTTTCAATAACCTCTTTCTCACCCTCGGACCTTTCAGTACATCCCGATTTCTAATCGGGACTCGATCGACCACTCTGACATCTCTCCAATTTTTCAATAACCGCTTTCTCACCCTCGGACCTTTCAGTACATCCCGATTTCTAATCGGGACTCGATCGACCACTCTGACATCTCTCCTAATAATATTTCAAAAACTCACCCTCGGACCTTTCAGTACATCCCGATTTCTAATCGGGACTCGATCGACCACTCTGACATCTCTCCAATACCCCGTTTTTTCAAACGGAGCGCGAAAATAAGCATTCGAATGTCAGATCAAGTGAATCAATGCAAATCAAACGTCCTCGTCAAATCCCGATTGGGTGTGCCGCTGTGACAACTGATACAGCCGTCGCCTTTTTTAGAGATGTCGAAGGCTACATCACCATTGGTGCGGTACTCGGCCCATAACCAGCCTGCGCCGGCATTGGTGTTGGAAGGATCTTTTTTCATGACCGCCAATAAGCTAATGCTACTTCCGCTAAAGATTTCTTTGACGATGATAGAGCCATTGGGGAAAGTGCTGCCGGCCGGGAGTCTGCCGGTGCTGTCAAGCGCTGACTGAGCAGTTGCATTGAACCGCAATTTGAACGAGCCATGCGGACTGGGCGGTGCTCCCGACAAAAGATCGCCGTTGTTGAAGTAAGTATAGCCGCCGGCATTGACTTGGTCAAACAATGCTTTGTTGGCGTTCTCGGCTTCTTTGTCTTTCTTACATGATTGCACGAAGAATACAAAAAGCGCAATCATGAGGAGCGTGAGGGGTGTCTTTTTCATAGTGGTAAGTTATTGAATTTTTTTTATTCATCATTCCAAATGGAAGGAATAAGTATCACAAGGAAATCACGGAATCACGAAATCACGAAATCAAATTTGTGAAACATGATGAAGGGTCAATAGCTATCTTTAGTCTGGTGATTCTGCTTCATTGAAATCAAGCCAAAAACTTATATCCCGAATTATTTTAGTGTGCTGCCGGCTGAACTCTGAACTATGAGCTCTGAACTTTCATTTATGCCCCCGACTCTCCGAAAACACGCAAAATCTTCTCCGCCAGCACATCACTCAACTTATAATTTGACTCGTGTGTCCAGCCGGCAATGTGAGGGGAGAGGATGACATTTTTTGCTTCGATGAGGTGCTTGAGATCTTCGGTTTGTTTGTCGGACTCGAGTCCTTCGAGGGATAGTTTTTCGTATTCTATGACGTCGAGACACGCGCCTATAACGGTTCCGTTTTTGAGCGCATCAACCAGGGCTCCGGTGTCGGTGTTTTTACCGCGGGAAGTATTGACGAAGTAGATAGGTTTTTTGAATTTTGCAAAGAATGCAGCGTTGGCATAATAATGTGTTTCCATTGTAAGTGGAAGATGAAGGCTTACAATGTCGGCTGTTGCATAAATTTCTTCGAGGGAAACTTCGCGCACAAACTCATCACTGAAATTCGTTTTGTACTTGTCATAGGCGATCACTTTAGCGCGAAAGCCGGAAAGTTTTTCTGCAAACGAACTGCCCATCATTCCATAACCGATGAGTGCAATTGTGCGAGCTGAAATTTCATGTCCGCGGTTTTCTTCACGCGGCCATCGACCGGCGCGAACATCGGCATCTGCTTGTTTGAGATTGTTGAGCATCATCAGCAACATGGCAATCGTATGTTCACCCACGGCATCGCGGTTGCCTTCAGGTGAATTGATCACCGCAATGCCTTTTGATTCGGCATACGGCACGTTGATATTATCGAGCCCGGAACCACTGCGCGCAATGAATTTTAAGGCAGTTGCGGCATCGATAAATGCTTCGTCGACAGTAATCCTCGAGCGTATCACCACTCCAAAATATTCTGGAAGCATCTTCAGGATTTCGTCACACGTCGCTTTGTAATGTTGCTCGCACACATATCCCGCCGCCTCCAGTTTTTGTTGAAGGATGTCGTGAACGGATTCTATGAAGAGGACTTTTCTAGTCATGGTTGATTGTCGGTTCAAATATCAACTGAATTCAGGATTGGTTTCACACGGAATTCCTTCTGTGCAATTCCGTGTGAAACCAATCATCAGGAGATCATCATTTGCAACCATTGTTGAACGCCTGCCCAATGAATTTCCCCGAGATGTGCCATCACATAATGTCCAACGGAGAAGTATATGATCAGTCCGAATATATCATTGAGTGTTGTAACGAAGGGACCAGTCGCCAATGCAGGATCGATCCTGAATCTGTTCAGCGTCATCGGTATCCATGTTCCGAAGAAACTCGCGAAGATGATGACAAAGAAAAGTGCGATGCTTGCCGTTACGCACAGCGAAAGATCCATCTTGAACAACAGACAAATGCCGAGGATGAGCGAAGAACAAACAATGCTGTTCAGCAATCCAACACGCAATTCTATCCAGAGTTTTTGTGCGAGCGTTTCATCCAGAGCACTTGGATTCGCCAATGCTTTAACCACAAGTGCTGCGGATTGTATCCCGACATTTCCTCCCATCGCAGCGATGAGCGGCATGAAGATGGCCATCTCCGGATGAGCGCTGATGTCGAAAACGCCAATGATGTTTGCACTGATAATTCCTCCGGCCATACCGATGAGCAGCCATGGTAATCGCGCACGTGTAAGCAAAAATATACTGTCACTGTACTCCACATCTTCGGAGATACCACTGGCCATCGCATAGTCTTTGTCGGCTTCTTCTTTAATAATGTCTACAACATCATCAATGGTAATTCCTCCGAGTAGAACGTTCAATTCACTTACAACCGGAAGCACAACAAGGTCGTACTTGTCCATGATGCGCGCAACATCTTCCACAGGTGTATGCACATCCACAGTGCGCACGTTTGATTTTTCGTAGAGTTCTTTTACCATCGTGCGCAAGCTCGAAGAACTAAAAATCATGTTTTTCACATTGAGTGTTCCAAGCAGTACGTCGTTGTCATCGACCACATAAATGGTGTAAATATTTTCCATGTCCTCAGCTTGCGAACGCATTTCGCGGATGGCCTGTGACACGGTCCAGTTCTGGTTCACCTTCACCAACTCTGTTCCCATCAAGGCACCTGCAGTACCTTCTTCATAGGTCATCAAGTCGATGATATCGCTGGCTTGCTCTTCATCTTCGAGGAGGGCGATAACCTCTTCCTGTTTCTTTTCGGAAAGTTCGGCGAGTACGTCAGCGGCATCATCCGAGTCGATGTTCTCGATGAGCTCTTCGGCGATTTCGCGACTGGTAAGACTGGAGAGTAGTTTTTCGCGGACGTCTTCATCCAGCTCCATGAATACATCAGCAGCTCTTTCTTCGTCGAGAAGTTTGTAGATGTAAACGGCTTCTTCGCGTTTGAGCTCATTCATGAGCTCGGCGAGATCCGCTTCGTGCGCGCCTTCTATCGCATCGATGATGGCAGTATCCTTCCCGTCCGCGATCCATTCGCGGAGAGTTGAGAGCAACTCTTTGGTAAGAATAAAATGCATAATCGGGATTCCATTTTTGGCGTTTAAATGCGGGAGAGGCAAATGTAGTCGGTCATGTTGCGTATTGGTACAGATGAAGAATTTTTGTTGGAAGAGTGCAATGACCGGATGACGTCATCCTCTTCTTTGCTCGAAGAAAGTGCGCAGTAGTTGTGCTGATTCCTCTGCCATAACTCCACCTACAACTTCGCATTTTGGATGAACAATTCCCTGGTTGTTATCGCTGTGATTTCCGAATTTGGAGAAGCCTCTTTTTTCATCATAAGCGCCGAAAACGATTCTTCCAACGCGTGTGTTGTATGCACCACCAGCGCACATCACACATGGCTCCAACGTGACATACAACGTGCATTCATGCAAAGATTTTCCGCCGAGATATTCAGAAGCGGAAGTGTATGCTTGCATTTCTGCATGGGCAGTAAAGTCGTGGAGTCGTTCCGTGAGATTGTGACCTCTGGCGATCAATTGATTGTTGCAAATAATTACGCAACCAATCGGAACTTCATCGGCATGGAAAGCATTCATTGCTTCAACCAATGCGAGTTTCATATACTTAATATCGAGGTCAGCTTGTTCCATCATTTGTTGTCGGCGAAAATAGCGTGAACAAATGATGCGTGTGAAATCATAAACGTTGAAGAAAGGTCAAAGTCACGGCTGTAGCACATAAAGGTGCTGATGCGCTGCACTTCGCACATGTACATCTTTGTAAAACGAAATGCGTTTGTGCGCTTGAAGAATTTTTTCTACAGTGAGATTCTTTTGAAGAATTCGCACGTGACGTTTAGCGATGTGATGATATTGTGCGAGGTATTCCTGTTCTGTTTGTCCGGGAGTAGGAATGATGACAGCCATTCTTTTCAAAATATGCAGATCCATGATCGTTGAATATCCTGCTCTGCAAATAATGGTTTTGCTATTGAGAATGACTTCGGCAAGAGCAGCATCCGGCAGGTGACTTACGATGCGCAGATTGCCTTTGGAGACTTCAAATTGTTTGTGAGGTTGACCGCAAACAATAAGCGATGGACGATCAATGTCTTTCAGAATTGCTTCCATTTTTTCCTGAAGAATGGAACGTTGCGGTTCAGG
>JAYTOA010000013.1:0-5453 GCA_043748015.1 Flavobacteriales bacterium | reverse complement strand
TGTTGAACTCCAATAATGACGCTGCTTCATGAGCGCCACTTCCATAGCCAAACGCTTTCACCATAGCCATGATCTTCGTTCCGGGATTCAGCTTGCTGCGGAAGAAATTAAGGTTGTGTGCCATAGCACTAAGATCAATTTCCAGTATCGTGTCGTGCGTTTTTTCCTGAAGTGAAGTAACAATTCGCTCGAATTGAAAATCTCGCGCACCTTTCACTAGAATGGCTGCATGCGTAATTTCTCGTAGATTTTTCTTTTCTAGAAATTCTTCTGTTGAAGCAAAAAAGACAGAATCTGATGGATAGTAAGATGAATTGCGCATCATGCTTTTGCCAATTCCAATTAATGACTCGGTGTTTTTGCTTTTGAGCAATGAAGAAATGCGTACATGTAATTCATTTTCCGACAGCCCCGATTGATAGATATCGGAGAGAATTACGGTTTTTTGGTGTGAACGTGCGTGTTGATCCAGAAAATCAAGTGCGATTTCAAGCGACTGTAAATCGTTGCTATACGCGTCATTCACTATAATGCAATCATTGTCACCATTGAGCAACTGAAGTCGCATTTCCAACGAGCTCAATCTTTCAAGTCGTTGTTGGATTTCATTTGCATTGTATTGCATCAACAACATGGTGTAGATGCAAGTGATCACATTTTCGAGCGACGCTTTATCGATAAATGGAATGTCGAATTCTAAGGGCAGCAGTTTCCATTTCAGCTCCACAGTAGTTATAGAATGATGTACCGATTTTGTTGCAGACTCGACGGCTGGAGTGAAAATAATTTCTTTGGTCGACATCCAGGGAATGACGAGTTGCATTAATTCTGAATCTTCGGGACAAATAAGTGTTGTTGCTTTAGCAAATAGATTCAGTTTTTCACCAATCAATTGTCTTCGGCTTAGAAAATTTTCTATGTGAGCCGTGCCAATATTGGTGAAAATGCCTAGAGTTGGCTGAATAATCTTGGCCAGTTTTTCCATCTCACCGGATTTGGAAATTCCGGCTTCGAATATTCCAAGCGTGTGAGAATTTTCGATATTCCAAACGGAAAGCGGAACACCAATTTGCGAATTGTAACTCTTGGGACTTCGCACAATGTTGTATTCATCTGCGAGCAAAATGTTGAGCCATTCTTTGACAATAGTTTTACCATTGCTTCCCGTAATGCCTATTACAGGAATTTGAAATTGCGTTCTGTGTGCCGCAGCCAGAGATTGCAGCGCAGATGTCGCGTCCTTCACCAAAATGACTGTCGCTTCGATAAGCTTGAGCACATCCTTTTCTTTCTCCACGATGAAATTTCTAACACCGGCATCATAAACCTCTTGCAAGAATTGATGTCCGTCGTGTCGCGGACCTTGAATGGCAATGAAGATGGACTCTTTAGGCTGTGCAATTTTCCGGCTATCGAGGAGAATGCGACTGATTGGGCCCGAGACTTTTTCCTGAAGTAGTGTCCCTTGAGTAATTTTAGCTATAGATGCGATGTCGTGAATCATTTCACTACAAAAGGAATCAAGAACTTTCGAGATTGATCAAGAGTGTCTGTTTTTTGTCAACAATCGAGTGAAATAATTTGGCTTTGAAAATGATGTGAATTCCAATATGATAGGATAGAAAAGTGGGTATTTATTCAGCAAAACTGTTTGGGGATTGAAGAATATCAATTCTTCTTTCTATTCGCCATGTGTTTGTTGTAAGCTTCACGAGAAAGCGGAGCATAGCTTTCTTTTTCGCCGAGCTGAACAACAGAATCTCCTTCAGCATAACGAAAGGAATAGTTGGCAAGATTTCCTGTTTCAACGCAAATGGCGTGGACCTTTGTGACGAACTCGGCAATAGCGAGTAGATTGGGCATTGGTCCGAATGGCCGTCCCTTGAAATCCATATCAAGACCGGCGATAATTACGCGGATGCCTTGATTGGCAAGTTCATTACACACCTCGGGTAAACCGGCATCAAAGAATTGTGCTTCGTCAATTCCCACCACTTCGACATCACTCGTCAAAAGTAATAGTTGTGATGAATGTTCTATGGCAGTGCTGCGAATAGCGTTCTGATTGTGACTCACCACATCGTCTTCGTGGTAGCGATTGTCAACTTTGGGTTTGAAAATTTCCACCTTCATCTTGGCGAACTCGGCGCGTTTCATACGTCGGATAAGTTCTTCGGTTTTACCCGAAAACATTGAGCCACAGATCACTTCGATCCAGCCTTGCCTTCTTCCGCGATTGACGGTGTTCTCTAAAAACATGGATGCAAACCTAATTTGCATCAGCTTAGTTTTTCGTGATGTTAGCAGAATTTGATAAACCTTCTATTCGATATTCGAAAGTGAATCGCGGGTTGACTTTGGCGTTTTGGACTTTTAGTCAATACATGAATGAAATTCAGACCAAAGAAACTTTGCCATGTTTTTTCCAATACCTGCTTCCATAACCGCAGAATATTTCCTCTCCTGATAGTATATCACGTTTGGCTACGAGACAAGCCCTACCTCCATCGTCTGTCGTGATAAACGCATTGTTGCGAAATGGTGAGAACTTCGCACCGGCAGCGTCATTGGCATATTTGGCAAAACAAGAAACATGCTTCGAGTCAAGAATTGTTCCGTCAAGCAAATTGATAAAATACTGATCTTGGTTTAGCTCAGCTCTTCGTTTGGCTTCTTTTTTCGTCAACACTTCACCGCGAAAAACAGCGATGATCTCCTCCTCGTAAATGTCGATAGCAGTCAGCAGACCATTCCCCGATAGCGGAATTTGCGACTCTTCAACGAATAAGTAATCCGATTCCGGTGAATCGATGTGTTCACTATGATATGAATTTTTCAATGGATAATGTTGTTCCGGGTCAATCAGGATGGCCTTGTAAGTTACGACAGAACTTTGAGGAGTGTTGGAAAAGTTTGGTGAGCATCGTTGAGTGAAACGTTCGACTTTGTCAATACTTTTTGATCATTGAAAGCAGATGGCCGCAACAGGAAGAGAGTCGTCTCCTTGTAAACTCCATCATTCAACCTTAGGTTTGTGGCTCAAAATCAGAGATAAGTATGGGACGCATATTTGAAACCAGGAAGCACAAGATCATGGCGCGCAACGATAAGAATGCGAAGGCATTCACGCGCATCGGAAAGGATATAGCCATTGCTGTAAAAAGCGGAGGACCTGAACCGGCGAACAACCCGCGATTGCGCCAGATTATAGCAAACGCGAAAGGTGTCAATATGCCGAAGGATCGTGTTGACGCTGCAATCAAGCGCGCCAGCGACAAGGACACCAGTCACTATGAGGAAGTGGTGTACGAGGGCTATGGTCCTTATGGTGTTCCGATACTTATTGAGACAGCCACAGATAATCCAACGAGAACTGTTGCCAATGTGCGTTTATATTTTAATCGCGGTGGTGGTGCGTTGGGTACAAGTGGCTCTCTGAGTTTTGTATTCGATCGCAAAGGAATATTCCGTATTGCCAAAGATCAGATTCCAAGTGTCGATGATCTCGAATTGGAATTGATTGATGCCGGTCTTGAAGCCATTGAGCAAGAAGCGGATGAAGTAGTATTGCACTGCGCCTTCACTGATTTTGGCAATATGCAAAAGGCGCTTGAGGAAAAGAACATCACGGTGACGAAGGCCGGTCTGGAGAGGATACCAAATTCTTTTGCTGATATTACTGATGAGCAGATGGATGAAATTCTCGAGCTTGTAGAAAAAATTGAGGACGATGATGACGTTCAGGCTGTTTATCACAACTTGAAGTAGTCAGAAGATTTTTATTGGTGCCTCTGTCACTGGCGGCGGCAATGGGATTTCTTTATCCTAACCAAGAAAAATCGGGAATTAACCCAAGGTTTTATTGTTTTGTAAGTGTTATGTCACTACGTTCACTTCGTTTTGGGCAAATGTTTGCTCGTTGTAATGAACTGCAAAGGAAAATTATTTTGAATCAACTGGCGGATATACTGGCGCATTTCAAGCCTATCACTTTATCGGAAATGGACGGTGTTCAATTGATGAATCGATTGGATACGAAATTCATGTTCCATAGTAATGAGCTAAGCGATTTTCTCCACGATCTGGAGAAGAATTATCGTGTACTGGAAGTTGAAGGTCATCGACAAAGTCGATACAAAACATTGTATTACGACACGTTGGATTTTAAATTTTTTACTGAGCATCAAAACGGAAAGCGACATCGATTCAAAATCCGCAAGCGCGAATATGTGGAAAGTCAGATTTCATTTCTTGAAGTAAAGGAAAAGAGCAACAAAGGCCGAACGGCGAAGAGTCGCATTAAACTGATTGAATTGGCAGAAGTGCTTGATGAGAATGGGGCATTGTTCATCAGTAAGCATGCTGCGGATGCTATAGGACTTGAGCCGAAATTGTGGAATAGTTTTACGCGCACAACTTTAGTAGATACTATTGCGGGAGAAAGAGTGACTTTGGATACCAATCTTGCATTTGAGTTTGAGAACAGGAGTGTTATTTTTTCTGACATTGTGATTGCTGAGGTGAAGCAAGACGGCGAAAACAGACACTCGCCTTTCATTGAAGAGATGAAGGAAAAGTTGATTCGTGAAGAAGGCATCAGTAAATATTGCCTTGGAGTAACCATCCTCTATCCGGAAGTGAAATCGAATAATTTCAAAGAGAAAATTTTGAAGATAAATAAAATAAGAAGAGAACATGCAAATTGAATGGTCGCCGCTATTGAACGGTTTTTTAGGATTCATACAAGAGCAACTTCCCGAAGTTGATCCTCAATCAGTCAAAGCGAAGTTTGATCCACTTGGCGGTGTTAAACTTATCAAGTTTGAAGATTTGATGGGTTTGGTGTTGCGACTTGGAATACATATGAGTTTCATTTTTGTGCTGGTACGCCTTATTTATTACCCGATTGCGAAGAGAAAAGATTTTCTCTTTACCTATTTTCTTTTCAGTATTTCCATTTTCACCATGTGTTTTCTTTTAGAAAGCGTAAAGCTGGAAATGGGTTTTGCACTTGGACTGTTTGCCGTGTTCGGAATCATCAGATACCGCACTGATGCAATTGCCATCAAAGAGATGACCTACCTCTTTATTGTTATCGGAATGTCGGTTATGAATGCATTGATCAACAAGAAAATTTCTATCGCGGAACTCGTGTTTGCGAATCTTGCTATCATTTCTTTGACATACGGTCTGGAGAAAGTATGGCTTTTGAGACACGAGTCGCAGAAGCTCATCGTTTATGAGAAAATTCATTTGATTCAGGCAGGAAGAAGAGCCGAGTTAATCGCAGATCTGGAGCAAAGAACAGGCATCAAAATCAACAGGCTTGAAATAGGAAAAATTGATTTTCTTCGTGATACAGTATTGCTGAAAATTTATTTTTATGAAGACCAGCAAAGCGATCATATGGACGAAACTTTCAGCGAAGGATTCAACAATTAATTTCACTCAAC
>JAYTOA010000012.1:0-50590 GCA_043748015.1 Flavobacteriales bacterium | reverse complement strand
TACGCAAAATTCGATAAGAAGCAAGGAGAATAATTCTTGTTTAAGCATAATGGAAAGGCCGCAATTGCGGCCTTTTTTTGTTAATGGTAGTTGGACTGAGGCAATCAGGTATTGGAAACGTGATTCAGGTTTGAGTAATGTTGAATTTTACATGCATTAGTATTTCATGCATTGTCAAAATATGATTGCACTTGTCAATTGTAATCTTGCAGCTTGTCCATCAATTTTTTCCTGGCGTTGAAAATTCGGCTTTTGATGGTGCCCGTTGGGACATGAACGTGCTCAGCAACTTCGTCATATAAGTATCCATCTATCATCAATTGGAATGGAATTTTAAGATCGTCTTTCAGACCATCGATGGCTAGTTTGATGTCCTGCTCGCTGATGCTGCTGTATATATTATTTTCAGAAACTGTTCTCCAATCAGGGCTTTGATGTGCGTCAGTTCTGGTGAAAATTTTATTTCCCAACTGATTCTTCTTGCAATTGTTCAGGAAAATATTTCGCATAATGGTGTAGAGCCAACCTTTGAAGTTCGTTCCATCTGCAAAATGACTCTTGTACTTCAGCGCTTTGAACAAAGTGTCTTGCACCAGATCATCTGCATCATCAGAATTTCGGGTAAAATTCATAGCAAATCCTCGCATGTTTTGGCTGTTGGAGACCAACATTTGATTGAATTCTATTGTGCTCATGTCTTCTTTTTGTTTAATAATTGAGTGCAAAGATTAAACAAAGAATACCAAAACCCAAGAAATGTTTAATAAAATGCTAAAAATCTTAAACAAAATCAATTTTACGTCCGGAAATGAATTCAGGGCCAAGCATGATAATCAAGGAAAAAAATGCAGGAAGGCGAGGATTGACGGGGACTTCAGGGATTCACCAGCGATAACATTGCGTGGAGGTCCGTGTAGTAATTGAAAAGACCGAGGACGGTTGGCTTTTTGTCCTTTAAGACATAGCCACTAAAATGAAAAGTACAATTGGTTTCGCGGAATGTTTCCGTCAGCTTCCCGAGATAGCTCGGTAAAAGTGTGGATGCCGGTTGTGAAGTGAAAATGCTCACGAATTGCACATCGCCAACACGAAGATGAACTTGCAACAGATCATCTATTGGAACACTTTGGCCCAGGAAAATTGTTTTAAAACCGCGCGTCCTGAAAATGTGGCTCAGCATTAGAAGAGATAGCTCATGAAATTCCATCTCCGGCAAATAGAAAACATAAGTAGGCGAGTCCTTCTTCGGTTCACGCATTCCATACTTATCTATCTGTGCATAAATTTTTTGACGTATGAGATTCGAAATGAAGTGTTCCTGCGCCGGACAAATCGTATTTGTTAGCCAGAGCACGCCAATTTCTCGAAGAAAAGGAACCATCACATTGATAAAAGTGTGCTCCAAACCTTGCGTTGCAATCCTTAGATCGATGATGTCGTTGAATAGTTTTTCATCGAAATTGAGCATGGAAAGTTTCAACGTGGCAATAACAGAATCATCGTTCTGATCTGCTGAAGAATATCCCTCAATAAGTTCGAAGATTTTCGCATCATTCATCTTCGCGATTTCAGAAATCTTGTGACCGCGATTGTTGAGTATAGAGATATTCAACAACGCTTTCAGCTCATCATCAGAATACTTTCTAATGTTACTGTCGGTCCTTTCCGGCTTCAACAGTCCATAACGGTGCTCCCAGATACGGATGGTGTGAGCTTTCACCCCCGTGTAATTTTCCAGGTCCTTGATACTGAATTGCTGCATATAATCTCTGTTTTCTTTAGACATAACAAAGAATTTTGTTCAAAGTTCAACAGTGGAATAGCTGTCGACGCAAATATCACTTCAAATAGAAATTACCTATCACTAGATATTAAGAAGATATTAGAAATGTAACTTCTGATATTGGAATTCGTTCTTCCGCATACTCAAAGTTGTTGGAATTTCCAATGGCAACCTATTGTGTGAATATTCACGAGTAAACCTGCGCTCATTTCTGAGACGCGCTTTGCGGCAATGATTATTTTCATGGAGAGGTTTGTCACATGGGAAAATGATTGTATCATTGAACAACTTAGGGTGCAATAACAACCTAACAATTCTATTAATTCCAAAACCTATGATCAGGATTTTATCCTTTTTGGCGTTGGCTATTTTCAGCACGAACATTTCCGCACAGACATGTCGTATTCAGTTCATTCACAACAGCACGGATACATCCATCGATGTGTTTGATATCTATGTTGGTGGTGTACTGAAGGCAGATGATCTGCATTTTCATCAAGCTACTTTGTATATGAACATCACTTCGGCATCGCCCATCACAGTGGCCGTTGCACCAGCAAGTAGTGAAAGTGTTGATGAAGCATTTTACACAGCGAACTACACATTCGCAACCGGAGCAAAGTATATTCTGGTGGCGAATGGAGTAATGAATCCTGAAGGATTCAATCCAGTTCAACCCTTTGGCTTTGGTCAATTTACTGGAGCAATTGAATCCATCACCTCCAGTGCATCCACCGAGGTTTTGTTTTGCAACGGCGCCACTGATGCACCTACATTGGATTTTTCTGAAACGGAACTCATACAGCTCACAGCATTTGAAAACATTGCCTTCGGAAATTTTTCCGGTTATCAAACATTTCTTACAGCAAACTACACATTTGAAATTACCAATTCTTCAAATGACGAGTTGATTGGTTCCTTCGGTGGTCCATTTTCAAGTCTTGGCCTTGGAGGATTGGGCGTAACCATTCTTTCCAGTGGTTTCCTCAACCAGTCCGCCAACAATGATGCAATTCCATTTGGATTATGGTTGGCAAAGCCCGCTGGAGGCGATTTGATTCCGCTTCCTGTTTATGAATTGAATGTTCATGCGCGAGCTCAATTCATTCACAACTCGGCAGATGTTGACCTTGGAATGGTGGATGTTTACGTCAATGGAAATCTTGTGATAGACAATATTCAGTTCAGAACGGCATCCCCGTATTTGGATGTGGCTGTTGGAGAAAATGTAAGCGTCGCAGTTGCTCCAGGCAATAGTTCAAGTGCATCAGAAGCTTATTTTTCTGCTATTCAAAATTTTTATTCTGGAAGAACATACACCTATATTTTAGATGGAGTGATGAATGAATCCGGATACAATCCTGCACCGGCATTGACTTGGAATGTGCATCAAGGCTTCATGGAAAGTGCCACGTTTCTGGATGAGACACTTTTGCTTTTTCATAATGGCGCAACCGATGCTCCTTTAATAGACGTTGTACAAACGAGTCCTAATACAAGTCAGTTGGTTGATGATCTCAGCTATGGAGCGTTTTCAGAATTTGTAGGAATGGAAACAGCGAATTACATTTTCGCATATACAGATGCAACCGGTGCAGATACTGTAGAGCATTATCTGGCTTCGTTTTCTGATCTCAGTTTACAAGGAGTTTCTGCGACAATATTGACGAGTGGATTTTTGAATCCTGCAGCGAATAGTAACGGTGCATCCTTCGGAATCTGGCTTGCTCCTGCTTCTGGGGGAAGTATGATTGAATTGTTGGTTGTACCACCACCGCCCGTTTATACCCAGGTTCAATTCATTCATAATACAGCCGACGCGCAACTTGCTACAGTCGATGTTTATCTGAATGGACAAATCATAATGAATGATTTTTCGTTTCAGCAAGCCACCCCATTTATTCAAATGCCGGCAGAGGTTGATGCGACGATCGTAATTGCACCGAGCAATAGTGAGAATGCATCCAATCCGCTTTCGACATTTCAAATTCACTTGTTTGAAAACATAAAATACGTGGCTGTTTTGGCGGGAATATTAAGTCCGGGATACAATCCTGCACCTGCTTTGCGATTGGATTTGTTCCCGGGAGCAACTGAATTTTCACAAAATGCCGGGCAGACTGATGTTCTGATCTATCAGGGAAGTACAGATACACCGGCAATGGATATCACAGAAATGATCACAACAACTCAATATGCGAATGACCTGATTTTTGGCAATTACAAACCCTACATGAGCATCGAATCGTCAACGGACAAAGTGATTAGGATCTCCAATGGAACCGGAAGTATACAATTTGGCGATTACAATTTTCTTACTACTGGATGGCAAGTGGATGGTGCAGCGGTGACGTTGCTAACAGGTGGTTTTCTCAACCCGTTGAACAACCAGAATGGTCCGGCGCTGCGACCCTGGATGGCAACTGCGGATGGAGTAGTGCATGTATTGCCAATGCATGTTGCTGTTGATGAATATTCATTGACAAACAATTTGCGATTATTTCCAAATCCCGCTACAGAAGAAATAAAATTTGCCGGGCAGTTCATTCAATCTGGCGCATGTCAGTATGCTGTGTATTCAGTTACCGGAAATAGAGTAACGGACGAACAAAAAATTAGTGGTGGCGCTCACGTGTTTGGAACGATAGACGTAGGTGAGTTATCCAACGGACTTTACACTTTAAAAATCTCTAACAATGTTTCATCAGAGTCACATCGATTTATGATTTTGAGATAGAAAATTATTTTCATAGAAAAAATAATGAATGGCCTTCGGGCCATTTTTTTTTGATTCAGCGATGATAAAATTGGTTTTGCCGAAAAGACGTTCAATCTCCGAAACCTAGGCGAATCCCTGCCGTTTGATTATCTATCCTGTAGTTTTTGTCTCCCCCCTGTAGCGAAAACAATTTTTAGTCTAAGATTTTCCTGGGAGATTATTCAACTAAAGCTACAGCTATGAAAAAGCATTACATTCTTCTCGCCATTCTAATTTGTTTAACGTCGATTGTTGTGACTGCGCAACCCGGCAATGGCAACGGCAATGGCAACGGCATCGGTCAAGGCAATGGCAATTCGGGAAATAACGGTGGTGGTAATAACGGTAGCGGTGCTTCAGGATTTAGCTGTCCCGCCAACAAAACGATCAATTGCACATCACCGATCTTGCCTTCCGTTACAGGTAGTCCGGTTGTGGGCAGTGGTTACGCGACACCTACATACCTCGATGAAATTGTTCGCCCATCTTGTCCGAGGATCATCAATAGAATATGGTCGTCCGTTTCTCCTGCCGGTGCAGCGGTGCATTGTGTCCAGACTATCACTGTGCAAGACGCAACGCCACCACAAATAACAGTATTGAATAACGGCGTTTTGAATTGTGAGTCTGCAACAGGCTTACAGATCACAACTATTGATTGCGATCCGAATCCCACAATAAATGTTGTTGTGATTGATTCAACATGGTCATCCTCCGCGCCATGTGATGGCGGAGCAATGCGCACACAGACTCAGGGCGGATGGGGCGCAGTACCTCATGGCAACAACAACGGAGTTTATCTGCATGCTCATTTTAGTCAGGCCTTTCCACAAGGGTTGACCATTGGATGCAACAACACCATCACATTTACTTCAGCACAATCGATTACTGATTTTTTACCAAGCGGTTCAACTCCTTCTGCATTGCCCACAGGGGCGATGGTCAATCCAGGTTCTACCTATCACAATGTACTGGCGGGTCAGTTAGTTGCAGCAACTTTGAATGTGGGATTTGATGCGGCGAATACATCTTTCGGCGCATCGACGACACAACTCGGACAAATGATAATCACATCAGGCCCGTTTCAAGGACAAACAGTCAATCAAATGATGGCAATTGCCAATCAAATTATTGGTGGTTGCAATACATCTTATTCCTATAGTCAGGTCAATGAAGCATTGACAGCACTCAACGAAAACTATGACAACGGTAATGTGAATCAGGGATTTTTGGAATGTGCTGAGGCTGTTGATTGCGCGCTTATCATCACCTATCAAATCACGGCAACAGACAACTGCGGCAATGTAGCCGTTGTGAATAGTCAGGTAACGTTGATCGATAATGAAGCTCCTGTTTTTCCAACTATGCCTGCCAGCATCGTTGTGAATTGTGATGCGATTCCACCTGCAACTATTGATTTTTCCGGCGATTGTTTTCCTTCAGAAATAACAATCGTTGTCGATGAAAGTCTATACTCGGGATATTGTCTGCCGACAATTCAACGAATTTTCACCGCGACTGATCAATGTGGAAATACTTCTTCCTTTACACAACTGATTGCAGTGATTGACACCGTAGCACCTGTGTTCGCGAATTTGCCTGCGATGATTCAACTTGAGTGCGGCGATATTATTCCTGATATGAATGTTACTGCGACCGACAATTGCGATCCAGCGCCGGTTGTTACATTTAATGAAACAGATGAAGTTACAAACTGTGTTCACGTCTTGCACAGAACATGGGTTGCCACTGATCATTGTGGTAACACAAGTCAATTTCAACAAATTATTACAATTGCGGATCACACAGGCCCTCAATTTTCTGGACAGTCAACGTTTCAATTCAGTTGTGTAATCGGTGATGTGCCGGTTCCAACTGTAGAGGATAATTGTGGAATCGTCGTTGACTTTAGTTTTACTGATGTACAGACCGGAAGCAATTGTTCAGTTCAAATTATTCGCACATGGACAGCAACAGACAACTGCGGCAATGCTTCAAATTTTGTGCAGACCATAGCGATTGTTGATAGCGAAGCACCCGTGTTTGAATTCATTCCTGCGAATCTTGTTTTGTCTTGTGGTGCCATCGTTCCTGATGATCAAGCTGTAGCTGTTGATAATTGCGGAAGCGTTGACATGACAATGAATGAGGAGATACAATCCGAAAATAATGGATGTTCAACATTGATAAGAACATGGGTAGCAACTGATGCTTGTGCCAATTCTTCGATAGCCATACAGATGATTCAATTTACAGATGGTATCGCACCAGTTTTGAGTTCTCTTCCACAGAGTGTCTCTGGTAATTGTGATGCTCTTACAGCCGCACAAGTGATCACTGCGACCGATAATTGTGATTACAATGTGGAAGTGATTTTCAACGAGGATACACAAGTTGAAGGATGCACAGTAATAGTTACGCGAACATGGAGTGCTGTCGATCAGTGTGGAAATATCACAACACATTCGCAACTGTTCTCTTTGACGGATGATGCAGCACCGGCATTCAATGCAGCTGCTGAGATCAATGTGAATTGTAATGCATTCGCCATGCTGACGATAGATGTGAGTGATGCCTGTCACAATGATGTGTCCATTACTTTCAACGATGTGATGATCACTACGGGGTGTAATAGAGATATTCAAAGAACGTGGTATGCTTCTGATCCCTGCGGAAATACTTCGTCCTTTCAACAGCTCATCCACGTGAGTGACAATCAGGCGCCCGTATTTACCTATGTTCCAGCAAATCTTCAATTGGATTGTACATCGCCAATCTTTATCGAGCAGCCGGTTGTCACGGATAATTGTTCAATGAATATTGTCCCGGTTTTGTCAGAACAGATGACGGGAAATAATTGTAATACTGTTATCACTCGCACCTGGATAGCCACGGATGATTGCGGAAATATTTCAACAGCATCTCAAATAATTACAATCATAGACAACGGTGCGCCTGTTATTTCCGGCGTACCACAGGACGTTACAATAAGTTGTAGTGCCTATGCATACCCACCCGTGCCCACAGAAATTTTTGCAACGGATAACTGTAGTATACAACCGACATTGCAATTAAGCGAGACTCAAGTTCCGGGACCTTGTCCCTCGACATTTGATATCATTCGCACGTGGACTGCAACAGACGATTGTGGCAACAGTACTTCCGACGGTTATATTATTCATGTCATCGACAATATTCCTCCGGTGTTTACATCGGTACCCACAAACATTACCGTTACATGCGGACAACTACCACCGCCATTTGAAGTAACTGCGTCTGACAATTGCAGCGCAACTGTTATCACAATGCAAACTCAGAATATTACCGGCGGTTGTCCGCATATATTCAGAATCTGGACAGCTACAGATGCTTGTGGCAATAGTTCAATGTTCACTCAAGAGATATCGATAATTGACACTGAACCACCTGTGATATCAGGCGTGCCGCAGGTTGGTCCGACAACTTGCAATAACGTTCCACCGATTCCAGATCCGATTGTTGTGGACAATTGCGACAACAACGTACAGGTAATTTTTTCTCAGACAATGATTGGAACAGGATGTGAATTCACGCTTATACGGACATGGATTGCGGAAGATGATTGTGGTAATTCGTCTGTAGTTAGCCAAAGCATTATTTTACATGACGATGCACCTCCTGTATTTGCTCAAGCGCCGCCGGAAGTAACTGTACAATGCAATGGATTGAATACAGTTTTGCCTCCAAATGTTATAGACGATTGTGCAGGAACAGTTATTACAACATACAATGATGTGACGCTAGGAACCGGATGTTCTTACATCGTAGAGCGAACATATACCGCAATAGATATGTGTGGCAACGCAGCACAAGCAACACAAATCATTCATGTTGTTGATGAATTGAATCCCGTTCTGTCAGGCTTGCCATACAACACTTACGTTCAATGCGGACAAATTCCTGCACCTGCGAATGTTACAGCCAATGACAATTGTTCAGGACCGTTGAGTGTTGAATTCACAGAGCAAATAATAGGTGGAGATTGCAATTTCCAGATAGTGCGTGTTTGGAGAGCGTTTGACGATTGCGGCAATGTCGGGATTGGAACACAAACAATTTACGTGAGTGATTCAACAGCGCCAACTTTCACGAACGTTCCAGCAAATCTTCAACTGACATGCAACGACATGATTCCAATTCCGGCAAATCCTGTTGCTACGGATGCATGTGCGGGAAGCAATGTGAATGTGTTCTATTTTGAATTCAGCGAATCAACAAGTTGCGGAAGTATCATTACAAGAAGTTGGATGGCTTCTGATCCTTGTGGAAATTCAGTTACTGCATCACACACAATTACTATTAGCGATAACACGCCACCTACGTTCACGTCGACACCGGTTGCTTCAGTGAATGTAACCTGTGATGCGATTCCATCCGTATTCAATGCACAAGCAATTGATGCATGTTCGAATGTGATAATCAGCTTTTCACAAAACGTCACTTCAGGAGCTTGTCCTTATACGATCCAACGGAGATGGACAGCAACCGATGCATGCGGAAATGCTTCTCAATTCATACAGAACATAACTGTTTCAGATGTTGTTGCACCGATACTTCAGAATGTACCTTCAGACATTACACTGAATTGCGGCGATGATTTTCCTTCATCAAATGTGACAGCTACCGACAACTGCTCTGCGAATGTTCAGGTTCAGTTTTCCGAGTCATCTGTTTGGATAGGTTGCACGCAAACAACAACACGCACATGGTCAGCAGTGGATAATTGTGGTAACATCGCAGTTGCCATGCAACTCATTACGATGAGTGACAACGAGATGCCAATTTTCCTTTCTTCACTTGATGACATCACTGTTGAATGCAATGCAGTTCCCATGGCTCAGATGCCAATGGTTGGTGATTGCAGTTCGTTCACAATTGAGATGCAGGAAAACATTGACGCTACAAATTGTGCAAGTGTGTACATTATCAATCGCCTGTTCATTGCAACGGATGTTTGCGGAAATCAGAATGTGCAGGTGCAAGTCATCAATGTTGAAGATCACACCGCACCAACACTTTCACAACTACCTGCAGATATGACTGTGACTTGCAGTGATATTCCATCTATACCAAATATTGTTGCAATGGATAATTGCGACAATGATGCGAGCGTGATTTTCACACAAGAGATTGCAAATGGAGTACAGGCGGATAGCACGTGTTCATTGCAAACTGCTGAGTCAGCTTTCGGTCCGATAGCACTGTGGTTGCCGGGACTTTCAGGTTTAACAATCAACTACGTTTTCGGAGCAGCTGATGGAATGTTTGTACGAGATGATGCACATGGAACTGCACACATAACCGGCCAGGTATTCAACTCTGTGAATCCTGCGCAAAGCTGGATGATCGATTTTCATCTGGTACAGAAAAGGAACTGGACACAGTGGAGTGCGCTTGGGAGAAGTTACAAAGACGACATGAATCTTGCGGGCAACAGTTTTATTGACTGGACCTACTATGAGCTGGATCCATCGAGCACATTGACCGGCGCCGGATCGCTTGAGGGATCTGTGTTGTATCTCACTCATGCACCAACTAATTTCTACTATGGATTTCAATTGGGGCAAGCAGCGAACAACCGCAACGACGCTTATGGTATCAGTGGTTGGTTTGATTACAACGGGACAGTCAATGGAAATTCCGTGAGTGGACATGGTGATATCAATACGAATATGGAATGTTGTCAGGAACAGATGATTGTTCGCAGATGGGTTGTACAAGATTGCGCTGGCAACACCACGATTCACACGCAGACAATCAATGTTACGCATCAAACAATCGCTCCGATGCAACAATTGAATGTTCCGCGATCCGCTATCATGATGGATATATCAAGTAATAGCATAGATCAGTTCACCATTGATTTCAGTGTAATGGAAGAGGGCAGAGTCACAATTGATCTTTATGACATGACAGGTAAGATGATTGAAAATGTCTACAACGGTATAC
Source organism: Flavobacteriales bacterium (assembly GCA_043748015.1). GTDB lineage: Bacteria > Bacteroidota > Bacteroidia > Flavobacteriales_D > Sanyastnellaceae > JAIBBG01. Next base: position 40,061 of record JAYTOA010000012.1, on the reverse strand, counting down.
CGGAAGTGGACACGAATTACAAGATCAGTCATTCGAAATCAGGAATGAACAATGGACTTTACTTTTTTCACATTACGAATGGACGAAGCCACCTTTCAAAGAATGCTTTGATGATGAAGTAAAGGAAATCACGAAGAGATGAAATCTTCGCTTGTGCAGACGACCACTGTACTTGCGGGGGTTTTGTCTTTTTTAATAATTCGTTTTCGTTTCGGTTTGAAAACATCAAACAGATGACGACAACAAAAACAATTTCAATAAACAATATACTCTGTCACTTCAAGACCATATCCTTCGAGACCACTGCGCTTCGCTGAAGGATGAGAAGTGATCAATTTCATTTTTCTTACACCAAGCGTGCGCAGTATTTGTGCACCTATACCGAAGTCACGTTCATCCATAGAAGGTGCGTCCTTTCGTTCATTTAACGTGAGTGCTTTTAATTCATCTAACAGATTCACACCAGGTTGAAGATGGTTGATGTAAACAAGCACACCCTTTCCTTCAGCTTGAATAATCTTCATGGCGCTGTCAATCTGTGAGCCGGTGCTTCCTTTGAGCGTATTGAAAATATCACCGATAATGTTACATGAATGCACACGGACCGGAATTGCTTCATCCTCTTCCCAAGTGCCTTTCACGAGTGCGATGTATTCTTTGTTCTCGATAGTTTGTCTGAATCCGGTAAAAACAAAATCTCCATATACAGTTGTGAAAGCAACCTCGCTCACTTTGTCCACCAGGGTTTCTTTGTTGAGTCGATAGGCGATGAGGTCTTTGATAGAAATAATTTTCATATTAAACTTATCGGCAATTTCCATGAGTTGTGGAAGTCGCGCCATAGTTCCATCATCGTTCATGATCTCAACAATTGCACCCGCCGGTTCTAGTCCTGCAAGCCTGGCTAGATCTACTGCGGCTTCTGTATGGCCTGTTCTGCGGAGTACTCCACCGTTTTTCGCTTTCAGCGGAAAAATGTGTCCGGGTCTTGCAAAATCTGATGGCATGATGGAAGAATCAACTAATGCTTGAACTGTTTTAGAGCGATCATGTGCACTGATACCAGTGGTGCATCCACGTCCGAGAAGATCCACCGAAATTGTGAAAGCTGTTTTATGTGGGTCGGTATTGCGTGTCACCATCATATCCAATTCGAGATCTTCACAGCGTTGCTCGGTAAGAGCAACACATATAAGTCCACGACCGTGCTTCGACATGAAATTGATGGCCTCGGGAGTGACATGTTGTGCGGCTATGATAAAGTCGCCTTCATTCTCGCGATCCTCGTCGTCAACAACGATAACCATCTTTCCAATTTTTATATCCGCAATCGCGTCTGAAATGTGATCGAGATTTTCCTTCACAGTTACTTGAATCATGTTGCAAAAGTAAGGGAGTAGGCCGTGAAAAGGTGCAGTTTTGTTGATGTTTCGTTAGACCGCGTCACTAAAAGCTTCGAGGTATTTCTGCATATAAAACTGCAAGTTTTTCGACTTGTATTGCATGATGTAGCGTGGATGTTCAAGAGGAATTATTTCCTCAAAGAATCTATGCTGCTGATTCAGATCTGAAATGAATTTGTGGTTTTTACCCGTTCCAAAAACAAAACATTTTTTTCTATTGATGCCAAATTCCAGTTGCGCTTTCAAAGATTTCAAGGCAAATGGGACGACCGCTTTTTGCAATGCAGGACTATCGTAATAGTTGTAATTGACAGACCTCCCCTCGTTGTTTGTAAGAAATCCCAGCGGAGAAATTGAAGAGATATAGAACCGACGATAAAATTCTACCGTTCCCCCAAATGCATCAATCATTTGATAAACAAAAACACTTGACGGCTCATGGGTTGAAATTTCTGGAAGAGTAATGCCACAATGACTTTCCAATCGTTTTGTATCAGTGAATGGAACGCCGGTAACACCCGCACCGAGTCTTCCCGGATTGATGCCGAGAATCAAATGCCGCTCGTGATTGTCGTTGTAAAATTTTTTGTAGAAAGCAGTAGCCACTTCCAATGCGCTTTCGTTTTCTCGGTAAGGATTCATCACTGAAATATTTGGCGGAAGTTTTCCGTTGAATTTCAAGTTGGATATGAAATCAATTATTCGCGTGTCGAATGTGACCATGTTCGATTTTGAAAAGTGCTTCACCAATCGACAAATTTAGTCTTCAACTATTTTCTTTTGGATTCAAACTGGAGTAGTTGAAGATTCTTATCTGATTCTTCGAGGTACTTTTTAGTTTGTTTTGTTATTGAACGTGAAATTTGTGTTTAACATTGAGGCATGAACGCATATAATGTTGAATCAAGTAAGTGAAATATTCATTTGGAAGAATCTGAAGCGATGGGTGTTACCGTTGGCGTCCCTGGCTTTTGCATTCAATTCAATGGGTCAATCTCCGGCGCAATACATGAAAAAGGGTGACCTTGCCGCAGAGCAGCAGATATGGGATGAGGCTTTCAGTTATTACAAACAAGGATATCTTTTGGACACAGGATCATTTGAGCTGTGCGAGAGGTATGCCGATGCTGCAAGACAAATCAAGAATTACGCGTTAGCAGAAACATTGTATGATAGGAATTACCAAAAGGACAACGGTAAGCTTTCTCCCGATGGACTTTTTTGGTTGGCATTGATGCAGAAATACAACGGCCGTTATGAAGACGCACAACGTAATTTTAAAAAGTATGTGAAGAAGCACAAAGTTGGCGGTGACAAAGCTTTGTTGAAGCGCGCTGAACATGAGGCGAAGAGCGCTGTGTGGGCTTTAAATTACAAGGACAAAGATGCCGATGCATTGGTTGAGAACGCTGGGCAAAGTATCAATACAAGCGAAGCGGAAATTGCGCCATTCGCAAGTGATTCCACATTACAGTTTTCATCAACTCGTGGTAAAAGTCAAACCGCGTGGAAGATTTATCATGGAAATTTGAGCGGTGCCAATCAATACGATGAGATGCGTTTAACAGGTATTCCAGGAAATTATTCTGTAGCCAATCTGAAAACAACAATAGACGGCTACGCATTCTTTTCAGTAGCAGATGGTGGTCGCACAAAAATTTGCTCTTCCTTTTATGCAGATGGAAAATACAGTGTGGCGGAAGATGTTGTTGAAGTAAACATCGTGGGTTGGCAAAACACAATGCCTTGTCTCGAGACAATTGGAGGAGTGCGCTATTTATTTTTTGTCTCGGATAGAGAAGGAGGTGAAGGTGGTATGGACATCTGGTATATGAAATGTGAAAACAAAACTGACGAATTCGTTGCCGGTAAAATGCCTTACCCGTTGAAGTTTGGAAAGGCGAAGAATTTGGGAAGTCGATACAATACAGAAGGAGATGAACTCACGCCTTTTGTGTACGATAGCCTTTTTTATTTTTCCAGTGATTGGCATGAAGGATTTGGCGGACAAGACATATTTCAATGCGCCATTCTGGATTTCGTTACAGGCAAGCCGGAGAATTTGGGACGACCAATCAATAGCAGTGCAAATGATTTTTATTTCACGCGCTTTGACAAAGTCGCATGGCTCTCATCCAATCGCGAAGGTTCATTGGTTGGAGAAGACAACGCGACTTGTTGCAACGACATCTACAAAGTGATTTACAAATCAACGAGCAATACTTCGGTGCAAGATCAAGCTCAGATGACGCTTGAAGAGTTGAACAAGGCGCTTCCCGTTACGCTTTATTTTCACAATGATGAGCCGAACCCTGCTACACTAGACACAACAACTTCGCTATCATATATCGATGCATATGAGTCGTATTTGAATTTGATTCCAAAATACATCACTGAGAATACCAAGGGATTGAATGCAGAGAAGAGTGAAGAAGCAGAAGCTATCACTTCGGATTTCTTCGAACTGAAAGTGAAGCAAGGTGTGAGCGATCTACAACACTTTGCTGAATTACTGTTGAAGGAATTGGAGAAGGGAAGAAGCTTCAATATTTCTGTTCGCGGTTTTGCAAGTCCAAGGGCAAAGACGGATTACAACCTCAATCTGACCAAAAGAAGAACAGCAAGTCTTGTGAATTACATGCGCACTTCAATGGAGGGAAAATTTCTTCCTTATGTAAATGATGTTGCAACAAATGGCGCTAAACTGCAATTCAATCTTCTGCCATTTGGAGAAGTTAAGGCAGATAAATCTGTGAGTGATGACCTCAAGGATGAGAAAAATTCGATATATAATCGTTCGGCTTGTCTTGAGCGAAAAATAGAAATTGAATCTGTAGAAGAAATTCCTTCGACGATTAGAAAAGCTGTGTTGAAATTGGACTCTGAAACATTTGATTTTGGAAAAATCAACAAATATGATCTGGTGCATCACAACTTTACCATTCGCAATGAGGGCAACATCGCCATGCAGATTGACAGCGTTGTTGCCGAGTGCGGATGTACCGAGCCGAAGTTGGACAAGATGTTAGTATTACCTGGTGATTTCGCAACACTCGATATTGGATTTACTCCATTCGGAAGCAAAGGTCGCGTAACAAAACACCTCACGATTTATGTTGCCGGTGAAGAGCCGCGTATCATCACTTTTAATGCTGAAATAGAGAAGTGAGTACTTCAATTTGAAAGAACAACGCCCCGCATTAATCGGGGCGTTATTGTAAGAAGCGTTTCAGTTTATCATCGCTTCTCGCTTAACCAAACAAGTTTTCTTATATCCGGGCGACGACTATTCTTGCTGACACCCATTTCATGTTGATCCATGCTTTTAGAAAATAAACTCCGGTTGGATAATCATTAAGATCGATTCTCACCAATGATGAGGTTGGAGTGAGTCTTTGAATAATCTTCCCCGAATTATCGGCAATAAAGATTTCATTCACCTGTTCGCTTGTCTCAGCCCAGACATAATCTGTTGCAGGATTTGGATAACATTTCAAAGTAAAGATGCCGGATGTGATTGGTGAAATCAGAGCTACAGTGTTTTGAAGTGAATCACCAGGAACTATGGGCAGAAGTTCCGTGATGGATGTTGTGTCTTGCACTTCTTGAGTACTAACGAATTCTTGCACATTACAAGCGGGAACGAAGAGATATTGATCAATCACTCTGAGCAAAAGTGCATTGAGAGTTTCTACTTCGTACTTGTCTGTACTAGGAGCTGTGTGGGCACCACCAATGCCGCTGTGATCCGTAAGAAATGCATAAGTTCCATTCGTTCCAAGTGCGCAACAACGCATCAGATATTCAAGACTTTTGTCCATGTCATAACCGCCACCACTTGCAACCAATGGAATGATTCGCACGCCTTTTTCGGCTGCAAGTTTCACATAGCGCTTCATTCTATCAGTAAATGCTTTGTCGCCATGAGGTGGTGCATCGAGCACCAGAAACATCAATCGTGCGCGTGCTCGTGCACTCCACATTAAGTTGTCAATGCTCTCCGCTAAAGCATCGTCAACTGCTTCCGGACCATCACCGCCGCCATCCGCATATTGTTGCGCTATAAAGTCGTTTGTAACGTTTACATCTGAATTGAATGCAGATTTTCTGGTGACATAGGTATCGCCGTGATCTCGGTAAAAAACAGATCCAAGTCGCAGTTGAACATCTTTATGATTGCTTTTTACTTTATTGATTACATCTACCAATTCCGCCTGGAGGTAAGAGATTTCATCTCCCATACTTCCAGTTGCGTCAACTGTGAAGAGCACGTCAACAACTTCGGGAATGTCGCAAGCAGCCTGGAGTTTGAAAGTGTTCACACCGCTATCAATGGTCTTTGGTTTTTCGATTTTTTGAGTTCGACCATCATATTTCACACGAATGAGATCAACTTTTTGATCAGCGATTTCAGTGTCGAATTGATTCCATAATTCTGCTTTTCCTGTATTGTCTGTTTTTGTACTCCAGATTATTTTTCCGCCATTGGCAACAAGTTCAACAACGCAATCCACGATGGGTGAATTCGATTGAGATAGCACTACAACTGCATAACGACCAGTTGGATTCATCTTCCATATTTCGCGGTATACTTTCAATTCTGTTTCAGCGATGTCTTCCCACATTTTCCATTTTTGAAAATCGTTGATTTCGCCTGCAGTAAGTTTTCCGGCAAGTTCTGAGTTGACTTTAGAAGCTGAGGAAGGCTCGACACCTTCAACGGTTACTGCTCTGGATTCTATTCTTGCTCCATCATAGTCGTCATCATACAATCTTTTTGTACCTGATAATTTGGGTGAATCGGCATCGCGAGCAACGTGATCCTTTACCCTTGTTTTCCCACTTGTTTTTTCGGAAGAAATTTTATAGGAAGTGGTTGATGCCTCTCGATAAATTGTTGTCGGACTTGATCCTGTGATCTCAATAGTGCTCAGTGTGTAAGAATCCGACCGAATTGAGGCAGGCATAACGATATCCGCGTTTTTTATTTCTTCAAGGGGCTTAGGTGCAGTATGAAGTAGGTGATCTTCTGCAGCTTCTTTTTCTAATGATGGCACAGAGACAGGTTTTGCTTCTGTGTTCGTCCCTTTTGAAACGGTTCCAATATCTGATTTCCCGTCCGGTAAAAGCAATTCATTTTTCAACGACTCGTCTTGGGCAGTGGCCGGTTGTGTTTTCTGCACATTGGAAATATTGCATGATGCAATCACAAGCAAAATGATGTAAGAGCAAAGTGCGATGGGATGTAATGATTTTCTTTTCATGTTTTGTCAATTAGAAATGTTGTAAAGATTTTGAGGCAGTCTTAAAGAGAAAAGCGGCATCAATGATCTGTTACAGGATACTTTTCCCGAGGTTCATTTCAGGTAAAGATTTTTTAGCGACAATGGAAAAGCAGAGAGTGGAAGTCAATGAATTCAAATCAAGCGATTACACTCACAGAGAATTCGATCGTTTACACGAAGGAAAATTTTGTAATAAATGGAAAGTGATTCCGATATTCAGCTTGCAGAACTGCGGCGTTGAATTTCATCGCGAAGGCGAGATGCGCGCTCATAATCTTCATGACTAAGTGCAGATTCGAGTTGCTTCTGCAATTCATCAATACTCATAGTTGAAGCATCCGCAACAGTTGACAATTCCTCCAGATCCACATCTGGGTCTTCAAGTTCAATTTCGTCGGAGATGTCTTCGCTGCTCACACCGGCAGCGTCAAGAATAAATTCGTAACAATAAATTGGACAATTGAATCTTACGGCGAGCGCAACGGCATCGCTTGTGCGTGCATCAATTTCTGCAGTGCGCCCGCCAAAAGTGGCGAACAATTTTGCAAAGAAAATGCCTTCAACGAGATTGTAGATCAGCACTTCTTCAATGTCAACAGCGAATGCATTGGCAAGGCTTCGAAAGAGGTCATGAGTTAGCGGACGACTGGGGGTCATTTTTTCCAGCTCAATGGCAATAGCCTGTGCTTCTGCGCCACCAATGACAATCGGAAGCCTCCTCGTGCCTTCTACTTCAGCCAGCACCATGGCATATGCACCGCTGGTACTGCCGCTTGGGGCAATGTCGGCTATCTGTAATTCAATTTTGGTATTGCTCATTATTTACCCGTTGCGGTTTCCTAATATCTACTACGAAAATAAAAAAAATAAAGCCGTAAACGTTAGAAACAATGAACTCTACAGAGTGGATTTCCAACTTTTTTGGCTTTGAAACGCTTGTCTTTACTTAGATGCAACGAATTCCTTCGCTGCTTCAATAATTTTAGGTAACACTTCAAAAGCATCACCAACGATTCCGTAATCCGCAGCTTTAAAGAAAGGAGCTTCCGGATCTTTATTGATGACAACGATTGTCTTGCTGCCATTCACACCAGCTAGATGCTGTATTGCGCCACTGATTCCGATTGCGAAATATAAATTCGGACGAATCGTAACACCAGTTTGACCAACATGCTCGTGATGAGGACGCCATCCGATATCAGCCACCGGGCGAGAACAAGCAGTTGCCGCACCGAGAATTTTTGCAAGTTCTTCGATAGGTGCCCAAAACTCCGGACCCTTCATTCCGCGGCCACCACTCACTACTATTTCCGCTTCTGGCAATGGGATTTCGCCATCTTTGTTTTCAGCCTTTACTTCTATTATTTTAATGCCTGCCGCACCGAGATCTGCAGTAAATGCTTCTACAGGAGCAGTCACGCCGGTGTTTTTCGGAGCGATAGAATTCGGCAATACGGCAATCACTTTATTCGCAGTATTCATAGCGATGTCAGCGATGGCTTTACCACTGAAGACATTTTTCTTCACTACGAAATCTGCACTCGGCAAGGCTGTGGCACCTGGGATAAGAGCTGCATCAAGACGCGCCGCAACACGAGGAGCAACGAGTTTCCCCTGGATATCATGAGAGAAAATAATCACACTGGCGTTCACACTTTGTGCTGCTGCAATCACAAGCCGTGTCATCTGTTGTGAATCACTTGTATTGACCGATACGGCATTCAACACTTTTGCGGCGCCGGCATTGCCAAGTCCGCCGTCACCGGTGACATTTCCACAAGTGAGCGCTACAGCATCAGTGCCAAGCATAGCGGCTACTTCTGCGCCATATGTTACTGCCTCCAATGAATTCTTGGGGAATTTTCCGTGGTGATTATCTGCGAATATGAGTACTGACATATTATAATTTTTTGTCTTCTAAAAAGATGATTTGACTTAGTTGATTTAAAGTGCTTTCGCTTCTTCGTGCAACATTTTGATGAGCTGTCCTGCATCTTCAGGAGCAATGTATTTGCAACCACTTTTCGCAGGTGGAAGGCTATAACCTTTCACCGTCGTAGAAACATCAAAAGCCACGGCTGCTTCAACTGCCAAAGGCTTTGTTCTCGCGGCCATGATTCCGCGCATGTTTGGAATACGCTGTTCAGCCATGCCTTTCGCAGCGCTGATAACAAATGGAGTATTCACTTCGATTACTTCTTCGCCGCCAACAATTTCACGCTCTACAGTCGCTGTATTTCCTGCTAAATCTATTTTATGCGCCAAAGAAACATAAGGCAGATCGAGCAATTCAGCGATCATTCCCGGAACGACAGAACCGTTATAATTGATGGTTTCTTTTCCACAGAAAATGATGTCGAAACCTTTGCCCTTAGCATAAGCTGCAATTTGTCTAGATACATATAGAGAATCACTTTCAGCAGCATCAATGCGCACCGCATCGTCAGCACCGATAGCCAATGCTTTGCGAATGATAGGTTCGTAATCGACACCACCTACAGAAATGGTTGTAACAGTTCCGCCAAGTGTTTCCTTCAATTCGAGAGCACGCACAAGTGCATACCATTCGTCATATGGGTTGACAATAAACTGTACTCCGTTCTCGTCAAACTTCGAATTGTTGTCAGTAAATGCAATTTTGGAAGTGGTATCCGGTGCTTTACTAATACATACTAATATTTTCATTGATTTTGTGTAAAAATTCGGGACGCGAAAATACGCACACCGACCAATATTTGCGGCATGACTAGAAACGCACTTATTACCCTTATTCAACAGCGTAATTCCTTCTTGTGCGTGGGGCTTGATCCCGATCCGGCGAAGATTCCTGCGGGTGTTTCTGTACTGGATTTTAACAAAGCCATCATCGATGCCACCCGTGAATATTGTGTGGCTTACAAACCGAATATTGCTTTCTATGAATGCCTTGGGCTGAAAGGCTGGGAAATTCTGGAGGAAACTTTAGCCTATATAGGAAGAGATCATTACACCATTGCCGACGCGAAGCGTGGTGATATTGGCAATACTTCTAACTATTACGCGAAGACATTTTTTGAAACTTATCCATTCGACAGCATTACTGTGGCGCCTTATATGGGACGAGATTCTGTTGAGTCATTTCTTCAATATGAAGGAAAGTGGGCGATCATTCTTGCTTTGACATCGAACCCAGGAGCAATGGATTTTGAAATGCTGCCTACGAATGATCAAAAAGTTTTTGAAAAAGTGTTGCAAAAATCATCAGAATGGGGAACATCTCATAACACCATGTATGTTGTTGGTGCCACAAGAGCTGAAATGCTTTCCGATGTGAGAAAAATAGTTCCCGATCATTTTCTATTGGTTCCGGGTGTTGGTGCTCAAGGTGGAAGTCTGGAAGAAGTTTTTCGTCATGGTGCGAACGATGATATTGGCTTATTGGTAAATGCATCTCGCAGCATTATGTATGCATCTACAGGAAGTGATTTTGCCAACGCTGCTTCAATTGAAGCGAAGCGCATGCAGACCAAAATGAAAGCGTTGATGACTGTAAGATAAATCGTTGATCAAATTTGTATTTTCAGATTTTCAACAATTTGGCATTGATGGCAACGACAACTGTACTGAGCGTCATCAAGACTGCGCCGGTTGCAGGACTCAGCATAATTCCGAAACTGTACAACACACCCGCGGCAAGAGGAAGCGCAATTAAATTGTATCCAGTTGCCCAGATCAAATTTTGGATCATTTTCTTATGCGTTGCTTTACCGAAAATGATAAGGCTTGCAACATCTTTCGGATTGCTGTTCACCAAAATGATTCCTGCTGTCTCAGCTGCGATATCACTTCCACTGCCGATTGCAATTCCAATGTCGGCTTGAGCAAGTGCCGGCGCATCATTCACGCCATCACCTGTCATAGCAACGAATTCACCTGCGAGTTGCAATTCTTTCACCTTCTCTAATTTCTCGTGAGGAAGAACTTCAGCAAAGAATCCATCCATTTCAAGTTTATCACTTACGCTTTTAGCGACGATTGAATTATCACCTGTAAGTAGAATGGATTTGATATCATTGTCGCGTAATTTTTTAATCGCGTTAAAAGATTCTTTTCGGATTTGATCTGCAAGTGCAATGACTCCGACGAGCTTATCATCAATCATGATATAGACCACAGTTTCGTTTTCACTTCTTTCCGTTGAAATGGGGGATGAGATATTTTTCTCTGTGAGAAAACCGGGACTCACCACTTTGACATTTTTTCCTTCAACAGTTGCTTCTACGCCTTTTCCGGTGATAGATTGAAAATTTGTTACATCGGGAATTTCAATATCACGCGCATGAGCATATGCCGTTATCCCTGTTGCGATCGGATGTTCAGAGTTTTGCTCCAATGCTGCAGCGTAGCGTACGATATCGTTTTTATCATAATCGGAAGGAGCGCTATCGTTGGAAATTACTTCAACACGCACCACTTCGAATTTGCCGACAGTAAGCGTTCCGGTTTTATCAAAAATCACCGTAGAAATTTTCCTTGAATTTTCAAAAGCCGTTCTGTTTTTAATGAGCAATCCATGCTTCGCAGAAAGTGATGTGGATGTTGCGACAACTAGCGGTACGGCTAACCCAAGTGCATGAGGACAACAAATGACGATCACGGTTACCATACGTTCAAGGGCGAAAGCTGTGGTTTCCTTCGCTACAAAGAGCCAGTATAAAAATGTGATGCTACCTGTTACGAGTGCAACGATGGTCAAAACCTGTGCGGCTTTATCAGCGAGCAATTGTGTTTTTGATTTGCTTTTCTGCGCATCTTCAATCAGTTTGATTACGCGCGACAAATACGAATCTTTCGAAGCATAGCTCACTTTTACCTTTAAAGATCCATTGCCATTGATTGCACCGGCGATGACATTGTCATGTGCTTTTTTCTTTACTGGAACAGACTCTCCGGTGAGTAAGGATTCATTGAGATAACTTTCACCTTCGATGATCACGCCATCAGCGGCGACTCTTTCACCGGGTTTGATTAAAATGATGTCACCTTCTTTGAGTGAATCTGTTCTAACATCATGAACCATGTTCGGCATTACCATATGAGCTTCTGCAGGCATGAGTTCAACGAGTAATTCCAGGTCGCGAGATGCACCAACAACAGATCGCATTTCAATCCAGTGACCAAGTAGCATGATAAGAATCAGCGTACACAATTCCCAGAAAAAATCCATTCCTACAAGTCCGAAAGCAATTGCTGTACTATAGATATATGCCACGGAAATCGCAACTGCCACCAATGTCATCATGCCGGGTTTTTTGTTGCGCAATTCAGAAACCAGACCTTTTAGAAATGGAAATCCGCCATAAGTGTATACGACTGTCGACAGGATAAAAAGCAACATTCCGGCACCTTTGAATGCTATATTGAAATGAAACCAATGTTGGATCATCGGTGACAACAGCATCACCGGAATCGTCATGATGAGTGTTACAAAGAACCTCTTGCGAAAATCAGCAATCATCATTTTGTGATGTCCCGTCCCGGAATGTTCGTCGTGATTGCCGTGCTGATGTTTGGCTTGATCGGTTCGACCACTTTTAACATCATTGGAATGTTCGCTGTGGTGATGAGCTTGTGATTTGCGGTTGTGTTCCATATGATTTGATCCTTCAAGTTGAACATTATTCGACCGAAATTTCTCCATAGAAAAATCGCATCATTCGACAATTGTTTAGGTACGACGCAATTTAACTTACAAGAAACAGGCAGTGTATGACAAACGTCACATCATTCCCTAATCTCTAATCCCTGATTCCTAAATACTCGCCACTAGATTTGTTTTGCAAGAAAGTATCGCGTCATCGGTTCGAAATAGTGATCAACCCAACCTTTTTCGACATGATATTCCGGTTCAGGAATGTTGCTGTGAATGAGTGTGATTTCCGTTGCGCCATTTTTCTCTACCAGCAATACTTCGATGAGTGAATCGGGATCAGATTTTTTAAATGACGACGATCTCCAGGTCTGCACTATTTTTTTATTGGGTACAAGTTCTTTGTTGATACCTGTGATGTATTCGCCGTGTGCTTTGTATTCAGCGCCGACATCATGGCTGGCAACAGCAGATTCAGAATCCGTCATTAAAGCGTGTTCTTCGCTATCAAGCCATGCGTTATAAATAGCTTTTGCTGAGGCGGGAATTTTTGCGGTGAGTGTAAATTTCAAACTCATATTTTTTAATGATTAATTTTTCCATCTTTCCAGTTTTGGAATTCCTTTGGTAAGAATACCCGCGAGGAATCCCGGAAAACCCATTGCCTTCATTTTATCTTTCACAAAGGCTTGCATTTTTTCAGCGGAATTAATTTCCGAATTTTGAAATTCACCTTTGACATAACATCTTGAACAATACATTGTGCTTTTGCTATCATCGGCATTTGTTCCTCCACCATTTTCATCCCGTTTCAATGGCATTCCGCAGCACTGGCAATTTTTGTATGTGAGTGACATTATTTTTTGATTTGACTATTTCAGTGTCATATTGGGCTAAAAGTAATGCTGTTCAATCTGAACGTTTGCAATAAAATTGTGGAATTTGAAATGAGCATGTGAAAAAAAATTGTTGAAATGTGGCATTACAACCTGTCCGAAAATGACTTGGAACAAGTTAGTGAAAAAGGCAATGGTTGATTCATTGAAAACTTCAGGATTTCATGATCGATATCACTCCTTTATGACTGAAGGTGATTCAATCAATTGTGTAATATCTGCCATTGGATATACATCGTTGAGCAGATTTCGAAGCGGATCGCAAGAGATTTGCAAACTTCCGGAATACGGATGGTTGAGCAGAAGGAGGATGGCGAATATGAGGCCATACACCACTCCTGAAATGGCTAAGAGGGTTGTGTGCGCCTTGCGGCTATTGCTGCGAAGGAAGTAAGATGAAAAAGTGATCATGAAAGTGCACACGAAAATGCACACCCATAGAATGTCGGGAATGTGTGGACTCGCATTTCTAATAAGACGCATTCTTCTGAATTTTGCAAGGTCATTTAGATGGTCAAGCAAGTGATTGAAAACAATTTGCTCTTGACCATTTGCAGGTTCCAATCTGATGACATAACCATACAGTTTATTGAAAGATGTCCATGTATTCTGACTTACTTTCTTTTCCAACATTTTCGGCCAAGCATCTTCTACAACATACCTTGTATAGTCAATGAGCAGTCCTTGTACTGTGTGCTCTATTTCTGGCTGGAGGCCGCGACTGTCACGATAAAGATTACCCATGGCGATGGCTTCTTCCGCAGTGTTTTTCCTCTGATGTTCGTAATCCTGCCAAGTTGATATAACGGCAAATGCCATCAGCACAGATAACAGCGTGCTGATCTGACGAATCATGATATTGGCGATTTGGGCGTCTTCCTGTTTAAAATAAACGGTAGGTAGAAATTTTCGGGTGATCAACAAGCCGACAATCACTGCGAGGCCATTGGAAACGGATAAGATTAGTGTAAACAACCAAGGTGGTAATAGAAAGAAGTTCGTTAGCATTTGGTATGTATTAGTGATGCTAATTTATACCTTATTCCCGAAGGTTGTCCTTGATTACACATTCTATTTTGAGTTAATTAAAAAGATCAATCTCGATGTTTCGCACACTTTGAATTAGAAAGTGTTTTGAATGATCAACGAGATTGATCTTTGGCAAAAAGCTTAAACGAACGTACTATATAAATGGAACGCTACAGCTCTTGAACATTTTTTCCTTCAGGATATTCTATTGTATACATCAAAGTAATTTTCTTGCTGTCATTAGGCATGATGGTGAGATTCCATAATAGTTTACCGTATGGCTCATTAAAGTCGGCACCACTTTTTTCATTGAGCTTCACTTCAATTTCTTTGCGACGCGACAATGGAACCTGATCGAGGATTTCAATGTCAATAGGAATTCCTTTATTGTTTCTGATGACAGTTTCCCAGCCATGTGAATCCTTTTGAATGCCACTGAAAAGTTTCTTTGAATTCTTTGTCGTCAAACAACTTCGCTTAATCACAATTCTTTCATCTCTTCCAAGTGAAACGAGAAGAGTATCTGCAGTGATTTGCGGATTGAGTTGTACCTGACCGACGTAAGTATCTCCGAAGAAAATATTGGCGTCACCTGCCAGTAAATTGTATTGACCGTAATCGGTGATCTTGGCAAGCAAGTACGCTGCAGGATCAAGTTTTGGCACCGCATGGTATTTGTAAGTAGCAGGTACTTTATAGTCTTGCATCAACACGATGTGTTCTTTTCCGTTCGATGCAATGTTCTGTTTTGATTCCAGCACAAACTCAACATGTATATCGCTTTCAACAGTAATTGCGGGGTTCAATTGATTAGCTGCATCAAGTTTCTTAACATCAATGCGTTCCGCTTGCATCATGTTTGAAATGCTGCCATCGCTGGAGTACGCATTGAATGCATAGGTGGCATAGTCAACATATTTCGGGCTCATCAATGGGCGATTGTTGTTGACACTTGGATTGGCGGATGATATCGTTGTACGAACGTCTTTCCAATCTGTGCCTGTACGTTGAAAAATTTTCGCCTTATAAGTGAGTGCTACTGGTTGACTCACATTTTCCACGTGTAGATCATACATAGGAACCCATCCTGCTGATGTCACGAGATAATTACATTTTAGTTGGAGCGATCCTCCTTTTTCAGAGTAAAAACTCAATACGATTTCCTTCACGGGATCAATTTTTCTCGCGCCTGTTTCATTCAATTGTGCTTGAAATTTGTTCTTGTTCGCAACAAGCGACTCTTCCACCAATGTGAGGTCAAATAATTTCTTTTTTAGATCAGTAAAGCGTGAACGATAGAAGTCAGTGAGTGCAGTTAGGTCCGCGGGTTTAAAAGCGTCTTTGGTATTTGTTGGTTTGAGCAATTCATTAACCAATGACAATTCGCCATTGATGATTGAACGCTGTTCTACAATCCATCGCACGTCTATTTCGATAGCTATAATGGAGTCACGCAGTTTATCGGCTTTACTGTCTTTTGGTGCGCTATTCAATTCTGTGAAATGGTTTGTTCTCACGCTTGCAGAGAGCAATGTGGCGTTTCCTTTTACGGATACTTGCAAACTTGGATCTGTCATCAATGTAGTAATTCCGGACAACACAATTTCTGAATTGCCTTCGGGAACTGTTACTGTTGATGTTCGTGTTTCTTTCGCCAATCCTCGATAAACTGTTACGTCGCTGACTTTTGAATTGGCCGAGATTTCTTGAGAATATACATTCGAGCATAGGGCGAATGAGATTACAAGGAGTAGGAAATAGCTTTTCATCGCGTTGTTTTTTTATTGATTTTATTGATTCTTGTTCAAATCTAGAAGGTGCATTTGACTTCCTAAAACGCCACATCGTGAACACGCTTTCTCACTCCGTGAATGATCTTTATCACTTGATTTGGAAATCAAAAAGGCCATCATCCATAATGAGATGATGACCTTTCAGTAGACGCGTTGAATATTTATTGGATGGTGAATCCCTTGTCTTTTGCCTGTTCCGTAACTGCTTTCAACATTGCGTCATCAAGAGAACTTGTTTGACCTGTCTCTTTGGCAATCGTTGCGATATACTCTGTGCGCTTGATGCTGTACACACCAATTTGCTTTTTGATTTCTTCACGCTCATTGTTTTTTTGTGTGATAATCAATTGTCGCTCTGTTGTGGTTTTGCCTTTCAATTCTTCAGGCCATTCCGACTCTTTGATCTTGGTAATGTCAAAGTCTTTTTGATTGCTGGCATCCACAAGATCCCAGGAAGAATTCGAATAGAACGAACTGGTTTTCGAGAGCACGCGCTCCGTTTTATTTCCCTTTCCATAATATTCGGCATTTCTGTCCTGTACCTCCTGATTCTCTTTTTTGGACGATCCCTCTTTGCCGTAATAGATGTATGTTGCATTCAGCGAACTGTTGAGTTTTTCGATTTCAATATCGAAAGGAGATTCGATGTAAACCGTTTTTCGATCTTGTTCGATGCTCATGTAATTTCCTTTGGTAAGGTCTGCACCATTTTTCCATTGGCCTATTATACCTTCATTGAAATCACCACAGAAGATGGTATTCACAATTACGTCTTTTTCTTTGGCAAGTCCGCAAGCAGATTTATAACTCCTGGCGCCTTGTGTGAATTCTTCATTTCCTGCAATGAAAATCAACCGTAAGTCTTCCGCGTTTCCATTCCATTCAAGTTGTTGAAGTGAAGTGTGAATGACTTCTCCACAGAATTCATCGCCGCCGTTTGTTGAAAGTGAGAAGAGTTGTTGTGAGATTAAATCGAGATCTCCGGTGAATGAAGAAACCTGTTTGATAAAGCCTTCACGTGCCGGAATGCGTGAGTTGCCGTATTCATAGAGCGCGATCTGCAGCTCAGGTTTTTCGTTTTCGTATGTTGTAGTTGAAAGCGCATTTACGAATTTCCAGAGCGTAGATTTTGCCTGATCAATCAATCCGTCCATGCTGTTACTTGTGTCTAGTAATAACGCAATTTTTATTTGCTTCTTGGCGGTTGGAGTTGGAACAAAGCCTTGTCCAACCGTTGCTGCCGGTATGTCTAAAGGCACCTGACCATTGCCGGTTGTAGAACTGCATGCAGTATTAAGCATCATGAATGATGCTGCGATAAATGGAAGGAAGCGACTTCTTAATGAGGTCAATCGTTGTTTCAAATGTGATGTTTTCATGACTGAATTTTTTAGTGATATTTGTTGATTTCACCGTAAAATTATTTGGCTTATACGCGTTATTTTTTATCACTTAGTGAAACGGTATTTTCGCTTGGTGAATTACATTGGCCAGTGAGTGAAGTAGGTAGAAATGCAGGTGAAATCCCTTGTTTTAAGGTGTTTTGGACGTTTTGCTTTTTTACTTTAGGTGCAAACTGTCCTAAGTTTGCTCAACCAATGAAGTCGAACACGTCAAATTTTTGTATTCATTTCTTGAAGCAATTTTCATTTTTGCTTTTGGTGTTTGCTTGTTTCGATGCTACTTCTCAGCGGTATAATAATCCGAAGTCTGGTTACGAGGAACAGTATGTAGATTCCGTTTCTATCTATCTCGATTCGGCACAAATCATAGCAACAAAAACACCGCTCCGTGCGGTTAACTACATCAACAGGGCCATAGAAATTAGCATTCATCGTGGTGATTACAATGCAGAAAGCAAGGCATATCTCGCGCTTGGAAATTTGCAGAAAAGCATGGGGCAACCGGCTATGGCGGTAGAAAATTTCAAGAAATGTATTCAGGCAAAATCGGCATCTCAAAATTCAAGCGGGTATTCAAAAAAGATCGAGCGAGGTGTTCCGATATTGAATGATGTTGTGTTGTTTGAAGCTTACAGTCAAAGTGCAGCATCGCTTGAAACTTTGGGACGGAATGATGAAGCTTTGAAGAGTATCAATGTTGCTCTTGGGGATCAGTTTTCTGGAGTCGATGATCAACGTCGCAAGAATGCAACCCGCACATTGGCTGCAATACGGATCAATCTTGGCAACACAAATGAGGCGTTGTCATTGCTCAACGGTTTGCTGAGTGATGATCGCAATGCGAAGAACGCAAGCGGTGAAGCACAGACCTTGCTTGCGCTCGGAAGTCTGTATGAAGGTCTTTCAAATGATATCAAAGCTGTTGAATATTACAATCAAGCAAAATCAGTTTCAGATAAATATGGAATGACTGCATTGTCGATTGAATCGAATGAAGCACTTGCAGCTTTCTATCGTTCGCGTGGCGATTTTACACAAGAAATTCAAGCACGCAATAGCAACATTGTTATCAATCAGAAAGCGAACAATTCGTATGCGGTAAAGAAGGAAAATCTCGAAATTGGAAATGCTTATCTGAATTCTGACAACGCCGTAATGGCTGAATCGTATTTAAAGAAAAGTCTTGATGTGCAATTAAATGTCGATGACAATAAGTCTCTTGTGAACAGCAGTGATGTCGCTCAACAGTTGGCGCCAATTCCCTATCGCAGCGCTGAGTTACAAGTGGGTGCAGACGCATACAAACAACTTGCTCAAAGTTATTTGAAGAGAAATGAATTGACCAAAGCTCTGGATTATTATCAGCGATATGCACAACAACAGGACTCAGTGCAAGCGGCGCGGAATCTCGAATTGTCCGAAGCGATTGAGCTCAGCAATAGCATTGGGCAAAATCAACAGCGTATTCAATTGCTGGAGAAGGAAAGAGAACTTACAGATAAGTCAATCGAAGTTCTGCGTCAGGATCGTGAGTTGAAGAATGAGCAAGTATTCAACCGCAACATCATCATTTTTGGTTTGGGAATTTGCATGGCGTTCATGTTGGTCACGGCTTTCTACATGATTCGCAATAATCGCGCTCGTCGTAAGGCAGATAAAATTCTTACGTTGCAATCGTTGAGTGGACAAATGAATCCTCACTTTATTTTCAACGCACTTAATTCTGTGAATGAATACATTTCACAGAATGATGAACGCGCAGCAAACCGTTATCTCTCTTCTTTTTCAAAATTGATGCGACAAGTCATGGACGATTCGCGTCACACTTTTATTCCATTGGAAGAAGAAATTGAAATGTTGAAGTTGTATTTGCAACTGGAACACTCTAGGTTCAAGGACAAATTCAACTATGAACTGAATATTGCAGAGGAACTGCAGAATGCAGGTTTTGAGTTGCCACCCATGATTGTCCAGCCTTATCTGGAGAATGCCATCTGGCATGGGTTGCGTTACAGGGAAGGAATGGGATCGTTGCATATTTCATTCAAAATGGAAGGTGAGCAGCTCATGATCACAATCATCGATGACGGAATTGGCTTACAGAAATCGAAGGAGATAAAAACGTTGAATCAGAAGAAGCAAGTATCTCTTGGGATGCAAAACATTCGCACCCGTCTCGAACTCATGAACGAAATATATAGTTCCGGAATGAGCATCAGCGTTTCTGAAAGTTTTCCCGGAGCCGAAAATGTTGGAGCAACAGTGAAAATATGCATTCCACAAAACATTTCAAAGACAGCTGTTGCATAGCAGAAATCATAGAAATCAATAAAAACGAAAAGCAGTGAAAGCTATCATTGTAGATGACGAACAGACAAGCAGAAATGTTTTGCGCGAATATGTCGCGAAGTATTGCGACGATGTAAAAGTTGTTGCCGAAGCTGATTCAGTTCAAAGCGCGCTTCCCGAGATTCGTCGGCACAATCCTGACATCGTTTTTCTGGATGTCGAAATGCCTAAAGGAAATGGGTTTGATTTACTTGAGCAAGTGGGCCAGGTGAATTTTGAAACAGTTTTTGTCACAGCGTTTGATCATTACGCCATACAAGCACTGAATTATAGCGCAGCTTATTATTTACTGAAGCCTGTAAGCATTGATGAATTGATTACTGCTGTGGACAAGATTCGAAAACAAAGGGAGAAGAATGTATCAGCACCACATGCGCGAGTTATACTTGAAAACATTCACGCGCTTGGTGCACAGCAGAAGAAAATTGTACTGCCTTTACTCGAGGGATTTGAAGTGGTGCGCATTGAGGAAATTGTTTCCTGTGAAGCGCACGACAATTTCACGGACTTCCATTTTACATCACGCCCCAAGATGATGATTTGTCGCACGCTGAAATTTTATGAAGAGCTACTTCAGGAATCCGGTTTTCTGCGTGTACATAAATCACATCTTATCAATCTGGATCATGTAGCCAAGTACACGCGTGGAAAAGGCGGAATACTCACTATGACCGACGGTTCTGAAATCGGTGTTTCTCCACAAAAGAGGGAGTTGTTGATGGAGAAATTTGAGAAGGGGAGATGACGTTATTTGGAAACAGGTTCAATGAGATCCCATAAATTTCCATATACATCTTGAAACACGGCCACTGTTCCATGCGCTTCCACAATCTTCTCTCTTACAATCGTTACTTTTTTATCCAAAAGATTTTGGTAGTCGTTTTCGAAATCGTCGGTGTGGAGAAACAGAAAAACGCGGCCTCCAGTTTGATTGCCAATGCGAATTGATTGTTCGTTGTTTGCAGCTTTCGCCAGAAGTAAACGACATCCGTTGGATCCTTTCGGAGCGACAAGCACCCAACGTTTTGTCTCGCTAAGTATGGAATCTTCTATCAAATCAAAGTTGAGCGTTTGTGTATAGTATTCAATGGCTTTGTCATAGTCGTCAATGACGAGGCTGATGCATGCGATATGTTGTGTCATGTTGCGGTTGAAGTTTGTTTAATTCAATATGAAGAAGTTGCAATTGAGTTTGCCAATCAACAGCCATATGCGATGCTAACAATAATATATTTTGTCTCAATCAATTTATTTCTGTTATACCGTTGAATGCGAAACAAAAATGCGTCATAGATATAGCTATAAAGATGAGAATCGTCCGTGAGCGTAGCTACGCGGTCATATTCCGCAGGAATAATTACGAGTGTGTCACGTAAACCGTGTTTTTTTTTGATTCGGGCAATTTCGTCTTCATAATATTTCTGCTCCCATTTGATCTGTTCCTTATTGTTACTTTTTTTGACTGGAATAATTTTTCCATCCACAACTCTAACTTCTTCCATATCGGAAGTATGTGGCATTGCGCGAAAAAAGAAGAACGCAGAATCGGGAATATCGATATACTTTGTTTCCTCCTGATGATGAATCGATTTTTCATAAAGTGCGTCTAATTCTTCATTGTTGAATTTCCTGTAGTCAATTACTTCATTGATGCTCGACAAATAACGCATCGACATTTTGAATCTGTCTGTGGGATTGTTCGGAATCATTTGTAATAGCGTGTTGTTGATGCGATCATCAAAAAGGATTTCGCTCAAGTGCATTGAGTCCTTCAATACAATCAGTGTTTCAACATACTCTTCGTTGTCTTTTTCGTCTTCGTTTAATACGGCAAAGGGTGTGTCATTTTCATAAAGTCCGAATTGAAGTGAGTATTTGTTTATTCCGTTTTCTTCATAGGGTTCGTAGCCTTTGAAATCATGCATCAGCAATGTAAATTCAGGGAATCGCAATCGTGTATCGCGAACAGTATCGTCTATTTCGTCATGCAATAGCGCAACCTTGTTTTGTATTTTTTCAGCGTTCTCTACTTCCACCCAATCTATGGAATCAGTCGGAACGAAATCGCTGGCAATAGGCGCAGAATCGAGGGTCTTCACTGTTTTGTCCCCATATTTTTCAGGGCAGCCATGTAATGCTGTCAGTACAAAAAGTGTGATAATGTGAGGCTTCATTATTTAATAACGAGAATTTGATGCAGTTGATCGTACTTGTACTTTGCGTAACATGGAATAAAAACTAAAGCGAAACCTGCAAGACCTAAAACCGGCAATGCTGATGTGCCTTGCCAATTCATTAATTTGGGCAAAGCGGTAAGTATGTTGTCAAAGCTAAAAAGCGCAACGGAAATGAAGGTTAATTTTTTCATTCAATGAATGGGATGTAGCAGGCATCAAAGTAGAGAAAATTTCTTTGGAATTTTCTCGAAATTCAATTTTGAATACACAGTCCACTTTTGGAATCGCAAATGCGATGAACGCTAACGCTACTTTGAGACGTTCTCAGCAAATTCTTTGAAAGCTGCAAGCATTTTTGATGACTGTTTACGAAGTGAAGGCTTGATGAAAATTGCAATGACTTTCATGAGTCCCTGAAACTTAAATTCATGAAATGTTACATGTCGGGTTTTGTTTTCGCCAAGTATGACGAACTGATTTTTGACAATATTGAAGACACCTCTCACTTCGTATGAACCTGAAAACTCATCAGGTAGATTGCGCACAATAACGGTCTCAACCATCTCCACGTTTTTTGCTCCCATCTTGAACTTAAGCAATGACTTCGCGCCAACTTGCCCGGGCTCGCCGCTCATATGGTCGAAACTATACAGACCTTCCATCCAATGGAATAGATTTTCCCGGCTATCAAACAATTCGACAACCCGATCAACAGGAAGATTGATTTCAATTTCTGTTGTGTATTTCATACGTCCTGGTTTGTCTTAAATGATATATAAAATTTCGAAATTGGTTGCTCTAAGCTCTTGCATGCTTGAGTGAAAATACAGTTACGAATGTGTAACCCATCGTTAACATCGCATGAAAAATGAAAAGGCCAAAGTCATTGTATTTAAAGGCAAGCGACATTCCCCAGATAAAATAACAAGCCAGCAGAAATTCAAGAATCGTTAGAGGCGAAATTTTTACTGCGCGGTATTTCTTATCAGTCCAGGTTCCTTTATTGGAGTTGATAGCAAATTTCGGTGTGCGAACGAACGCAGATTTTTTTCCCGTAAAACCTTCCATCACAGCTACGGCATTGTGAAGCGATAAACCCATACTCACTGACAGGAACGCCGGATATTCAATCAGGAATTTTCCAAATTTTTTGAAAAATGTGTCCTGTGGTCTCGACACCCAATAGAAGAATCCGAGAATGAAGAAGCTAATAAGGAAAAACGTTGCTGCATAAAACGTCCACCATAAATTGCCATAGGTGTTTTTAATGATCAGCATTGGAACACTTAATATAGAGGTTCCCAGGATGCAAAGAAACACAACCGAATTCATCAGGTGAAAAGCGCCGTGAATTTTTTGACCGAAGCTTAGATCTTGTGCATTCAAAACTTTTGGAAGATTCTTCACTGTGCATTCAGCAGCTCCTTTTGTCCAACGGAATTGCTGCGCTTTCAACGCATTCATTTCTGCGGGAAGTTCCGACGGTGAACCAATCTCCGGTAAGTAAACAAAATTCCAACCGCGCAATTGAGCGCGATAACTCAGATCCAAATCTTCAGTTATCGTATCACTTTCCCAACCACCTGCATCATAAATAGTTTTTTTGCGCCATACCCCTGCAGTTCCATTGAAGTTGATGAAGTGTCTATTGGTATTTCTTCCAACCTGCTCGACAGTGAAATGTGCGTCCAATCCAAAAGCCTGCAACCGTGTAATGAGAGAATACTCTTCATTGAGATGTTCCCATCGTGTTTGCACTACACCAATTTTTTCACCACTGAAAAAGAATGGAATCGTCTGACGAAGAAAATCTTTTCTTGGAACAAAATCCGCATCAAAAATGGCAGTGTATTCACCTTTACATATATCCAAGCCGTAAGCAAGAGCGCCTGCTTTGAAACCAACTCGCACCGGGCGTTTCACGTGTTTGATGTCGATGCCCAATGCTTGTTTTTCAGCAATTTTTTTAGCTGCAATTTCGAAACTCTCATCCGTGCTGTCGTCCAACACTTGAATTTCAAGTTTGTCTTTCGGGTAATCAATAGCGCAAACAGAATCTATCAATCTTTCGATAACATACAACTCATTGTATACAGGAAGCTGAATAGTTACGACAGGCCATTGCTCATCGTTGAGAATGGGCTTTTTCGCCCTTGTATAGCGCATTTTCACATATTGGATGGCCAGGTTTAACTGCACCAGACTGTATACAAATAGGAACAGCAGAAAGCATGCATACAAGAAGATGGCTATAATGGAAAAATGATATATCAAGGTAATACGGGGTTTTAGAAGTCCGAAAGCGCGGCAAAGATGGATAAATTACATCTACACTCATCGATTGTTTTTGCACAATGCAATTAGGATTTTGTGCGTAATTTTTTAGATGGTTGAACGTTTGTCGAACCGTTATGGTTGTAGGTGTGCACACACTTACTTTTGCTGCGAGATTTGATCCCTGTAAAGAAAATATCAGTTCTTCTGCTGAGAAGCTATATTGGCCCGTTCATCATTACGTTTATGGTGGCGATGTTCATCTTTGAAATGCAGTTCATCTGGGTTTACCTTGATGAAATAATGGGCAAAGGTTTGAGTAGTTGGGTCATTCTTAAATTACTCTTCTTTGCTTCAGCCCGCGTCGTTAATATGGCTTTGCCGCTGGCGATACTCATGAGCAGCATCATGACAATGGGCGCATTGGCCGAGAACAATGAGATGACCGCTATGAAAAGTGCCGGTGCTTCATTGATGCGGATTATGCGACCGCTTATTTTCTTTAGTGTCGGTCTATCAATTACTGCTTTTGTTTTTGCTAATAATCTTTGGCCTGTTGCAAATCTGAAGTGCAGAACCATTTTGTTCAATATCATGAAGCAAAAACCATCACTCAATCTTACAGACGGCGTTTTCTATAATGGAATTGACGGAATAAGTATTCGTGCCGGAAAAAACGACCAAGAAACCGGCGAGTTGAAAGACGTTCTCATCTATGATCACCGCGGGGGTGAAAGGGCCAACCGAACGGTCATCCGATCTGAAAAGGGACTCATGGAGCAGACACCGGATAAACGATTTCTGATCATGACGCTGATAAATGGAAATAGCTATGACGAGCAAAAAGATAAGAAGTCAACGAATCCGCAGAATGCGCTTGTGAAAAGCAGTTTTGAGAAGATGGTCATACGAATGGATTTGAGCTCATTGGTATTTACCGCCGACAACGAAGAGTTGATGAAGAATCCGGCGGAAATGATGACTGTTCCACAACTCGATGAAGCGATTGATAGTTTGAAATTATCTCTTGATACTGTCAAGACGAGGTTCCATGAAACCAATATGACACTCATTAATTCGCGGGCTATTTCGCACATGCAAGACAGCACCGTTGCTGCGGCACCTATCATGTTATTCGATGATCTCAATCCCGGTGAGCGACTAAAAGCGATGAATCTCGCGCGAGAAAATTCAAAGCGCTACAGAGATTCAATCCAGCGACAGGTGGATGAAATCACCGGTAGAGAGAAGTACATCAACAGACATAAAATTGAATGGCATCGCAAATTCTTTCTCGCAGTTGTTTGCCTTGTACTTTTTTTCATTGGCGCACCGTTGGGAGCCATTATCAGGAAAGGGGGCATTGGACTACCGACACTTGTGGCATTGGGGCTCTTTGTTTTTTACCAGTTGCTCACAATGGCCGGTGAACGCATGACCAAGAACGGGCTGATGGAACCATGGCTTGGAATATGGATCAGCACAGTAGTTTTGTTGCCACTTAGTTTATGGATTACTTTCCGAGCCACGAAAGAAGCTGCATTGCTCGATCGTGATGCATACGTAAAATCGTTTGGTAAAATCCTTGAATTTTTAAGGCTAAAAGCGAAGCCCGAAGTCTTATGAAGATATTGCAATTATGTCTGAAACCACCACTACCTGCCCGCGACGGAGGTTGCATTGCAATGAACAATATCACACAGGGTTTATTAGCTGCAGGTCACAAAGTGAAGATTCTCACCATATTCACCCAAAAGCATGATTTTTTACCCAATGAAATTCCTCAGGATTACATTGATCAAACCGGTATCGAAGGTGTGTATATCGATACCAGATTGAATGCTGTTGATGCTTTCTCAAATTTCGTGACTTCTGATTCATATAACATCAGTCGCTTTTTTAGCACAGATTACGACATCAAACTGACGAAAATTTTGAGGAAAGAAAATTTCGATGTGATCCATCTCGAAAGTCTTTTCATGACGCCCTATTTGGCAACCATTCGGAGATATAGCAAAACACCAATTGTGCTGCGGTCACATAATCTAGAGTTTGTTATTTGGGAGAAAATTGCTCGAGGCACGAAGGGAATATTGAAACGCGGTTATCTCAATTACCTATCGAAAAAATTGAGAACTTATGAGTTGAGCATGCTCAATGAAGTGAGTGGAATAGCTGCTATCAGCGAAGAAGATAAGAAGAGAATATTGGCGTTGGGCATTCAAAAGAAAATCAAGACCATTCCTTTTGGAGTGGATTTGAATGATTATCCTGTGAATAGCGGTGAACCGGCCGAAATGGCTTTGTTTCATCTTGGAGCAATGGATTGGGGCCCAAATCTGGAAGGGATTCTATGGTTTTTAAATCAAATCTGGCCTAAAATTCATGAGCGATATCCCACATTGAAAATGTATCTCGCCGGACGAAATATGTCCTCAGAAATCAGCAAAACTTCATATCCGAATGTAGCGATGGTGGGTGAAGTTGAGGATGCTATTAAGTTCATGCAATCAAAGGCGATTATGGTGGTGCCGCTGCTAAGTGCCGGTGGAATCAGGGTGAAAATAATTGAGGGTCTTGCACTTGGTAAGGCGGTGCTTTCAACTACTTTGGGTGCTGAAGGCCTTGATTGCACGGATCGAAAAAATATTATGCTCGCTGATCGTCCGGATGAATGGCTGCAGGCGTTGGATGAATTATTAGAGCATCCGGATATGATGGAGAAATTGAAAGTTGAAGGCCGCCGGCATGCAGAAGAGCATTTTGTCAACTCTGATATCACCGCAAACCTCATTTCTTTTTACAAAGAACTGCGTCAGGAATGAAAATATTCATGCTGGTAAGTCGTGTGCCCTGGCCACTTGAAAAGGGTGATAAACTGCGGGCTTTCCACCAGTTGAAAATGCTTGCCCGCGACCACGAAGTCCACCTTTGTTGCTTGAATGATAAATCACCGAATCCCGAAGCGGTGGTTGAGCTCAGCAAGATCACACCTCATATTCACATTATTCAACTCAACAAGTTGCTCATTGGATGGCGATTGATCCGCGCTCTGTTCAGCGATCGTCCTTTTCAAGTTCATTACTTTTTTCAGAGAAGCCCAAATAATAAAATAGCGGGGCTGATCAATGAAATAAAACCAGATCACATTTACTGTCAGCTTATCCGCACCAGTGAGTATGTGAAGCATCGACATGAATACAAAAAGACATTGGATTATATGGATGCATTGAGTTCCGGTTTGCGAAGGAGAACGAATGATGCATCATGGTGGATGAAAATTTTTGTCCGCGAAGAAGCAAAGAGATTGACAGCATACGAGAATTTGATTTTCGAATATTTCGATCACCACACCATCATCAGTGCTCAGGATCGACAGTTGATTTTTCATCCGGAACGAAATCGAATTTCAGTGATTCCAAACGGCATTGACTCGAATTTTTTTACCCCTGTTGCTACTGTAAAGAAATTTCACATTGCTTTCACAGGCAACATGAGTTATCCACCCAACGTTGATTGTGCGATAAGATTAGCCAAGGAAATTCTTCCAATCATTCACAAAAGTATGCCTGAGGTAAAACTGCTCATTGCCGGTGCAAATCCTTCGCGCAGTATTTTACAATTGCAAAGTGAATCTGTTCACGTGAGCGGATGGATGGAAGATATTCGCGATGCTTACAATCAGTCGACGATTTTTATGGCTCCCATCCGTCGTGGTAGCGGACTTCAAAACAAATTGCTCGAAGCCATGTGTATGAATCTTCCTTGCGTCACCTCAGGTATAGCTGCCAATGCTATGAATGCTATCAATGAAGAGCACATGTTGATCTGTGAAACCAATGAAGAGTTCTCAGCTATGGCTATGCGACTTTTGCAGCAACATGAAGACGCAAGCAGGATAGGCGAGAGAGGACGCGACTTTGTTGTGAGGCACTTCAATTGGCCGGCTACCATAGATATGTTGTTGAAGGAAATGGCGACAAATTGAGATTACAATTGAATCAATAGTCAGTCTTTAATTTTGTCATCATCCTGTTTAGATTTGATCATCCTGCAAGCAAAGCAATAAAATGTTTTAAATACATAACTCAGGTATAAACTGCAATTTCGCCACCTATGAAAATTTTGAAGTTTGGCTTTATGCTCCTCTTTGGTGTTTTCTCCTATGTTTCTCAAGGACAAGAGGAAAGACACCATGGCTGTCATCACCACAACAAATCGGGTAATAAGAGAATCGCATTAACAACGCAAGAAAGGGTTCTCCTCAACGAGAGCATAGCGCGAAGTGACACTTTTGACATTCTCAGTTACCTCATCAATATTGATGTAACGAACTATGCCGGTCAGGAAATCATTGCTTCTACGACAGTGCGATTTCGTGCATTGATGCCTGAACTCACTTCAATTAATTTTGATTTGTATCACATGCAGATAGATTCTATCATGCGAAATGGTCAACAGTTGACTTATGCTTATGACGACAATATTCTTCAGATAAATTTTGTGGATGTATTGTCTGTGTCGGATTCTACCGAAGTGACAGTTCATTATCACGGGAATCCATATCAGGATCCAACATGGGGCGGTTTTTATTTTGAGAGCAATTACATCTACAATATGGGCATTGGTCTTTCAACTATTCCACCAAATTTTGGAAAAGTGTGGTATCCGTGTTTTGATTCTTTCGTTGAACGAGCAACTTATGAGTATCACGTAAAAAGCGCCGGTACATATCGGGCGCATTGTCAGGGAACTTTTTTAGGTGAGACAGCACTTGAAGGCGATACAGTTATCAGATCTTTCGCTTTCAATCAACGAATACCGACACACTGTAGCGCAATTGCCGTTGCCAATTATGTTGACTATGACTACGTGCACACAGGTGCTTACGGTGATATTCCTGTGCGACTAACTGCCAAACCCGGGCAGATCACTGCGATGCAGGATAAGTTCGCTCATCTCAATTCGGCAATAGATGCGTGCGAATATTGGTTTGGACCCTATGCGTGGGAACGCGTTGGCTACGTGCTTACAACCGATGGCGCGCTTGAGATTCCCACCAATATTGCCTATCCGCAATACATGACAGGAGAATCTCTCGCTGCGAATGATGGATTGATGGCGCATGAACTCGGTCATCATTGGTGGGGTGATATGGTGACACCGCACAACCACAACGACATGTGGTTGAAAGAGGGACCGGCTGAATATGCATCGCATCTCATGGTGGAATGGATGAACGGTGATAGTCTTTTTATTGCTGCAGTGAAAACAAATCATCTTGACGTGTTGAAAAATGCTCATCTTGATGATGGTGATTTTTATGCATTGTCACCGATGCCAGATCCGGAAATTTATGGAACGCACACTTATTATAAAGGCGCTTCTGTCATGCACAATCTGCGTGGTTACATGGGTGATTCATTGTTCCGACAAGCAATGAGTGGCGTACAAATCAATCATGCATATCAGGATGTAACGCCTGAGCAATTCAGAGATTATCTTGAAGATGAATCTGGAGTTGATCTTCATTCGTTTTTTGATGATCAGGTTTTTGCTCCGGGATTTTCGGTATTTGTTGTTGATTCGTTCGCAAGCAACTTCAATGGAAATAATTATGATGTCAATTTTTATTTGCAACAGAAATTGCGCGAGTGTCCGCATTATTATTCCAATGTGCCACTGGACATTACATTGATAGGTGAAAATTGGCAGCGCGAGAATTATCAAGTTTCAGCCACCGGACAGTTCAGCAATTTTAGTGTTACTTCATCTTTTGTTCCCAAGCTTGTCGTTGCGAATGGCTTCAATCGATTGAATCAAGCAAGAATGGATTATGAATTCAAGACGTTTCCAAATGTTCCCATTTATCCTTTGATGCCATATACGGATTTCAGATTTACGAAAGTAAACGTCGTTGATTCTAGTCTGGTGCGCGTTGAACATGTTTGGGCGGCGCCTGATCAAAATAATCTGGGTGAAGGCATCGATGAAATTTCAAATGTGCATTTCTGGAATGTCGATGGACTTTGGAAGACCGGCGATTTTTTTACCTCCAAATTTTATTACTACGGATCAAGCAATGAAAAACTTGATTTCGATTTGTACAACAGTGGTGAACAAAATGCGGTACTTCTCTATCGTCCTTCGTCGCATGTGCCATGGCAGGTTTGTCCCGGCTTCACCATGGGTTCCGGAAGTTTATCCAATGGTGATGGATACTTTAATCTGGATACACTGAGAATTGGTCAATATACTTTTGGTAATGGTGATGCAAGTGCTGTTGTGAATGACATAGTTGCATCAGACGGAAAGTTATTGCTCTTTCCCGTGCCGGCTTCTGACGTGTTGAAAGTGAAAGGTCATTACGACACACGTGAGACAGCGATCTTCGATGTAATGTCGTTGGACGGAAAATTGATGATCAGAACTTCTGGTGTTGTAGAGAATAATTTTGAGAAAATCATTCATACGAATTTCCTCGAGTCAGGAATGTATATTCTTAGTGTTCGCACCGCAAAGGGTGATCATATCGGAACTCAACAATTCGAAGTCATTCACAATTAGGGATTCGTTTTCAGAGGTCGTTTGAATGGTCGTATTATGAGGCGAAGATCTCTTGCATGTCTGAAATAATTTTGCGCCCAACTGACCATCACGACAATTTTATTTCTGAATCCAATCAATTGATACACGTGCACGAAGAGCCATGCCATCCACGCAAACCAACCGTAAATCTTGAAATTGGGTAATTCGGTTACAGCCTTGTTACGTCCTATAGTAGCCATTGTGCCGAGGTTTTTGTATTCGAATGGACGCATCTTATTGTTCTTTGATACAGCCATGAGATTTTTTGCAAGACATTCTCCTTGTTGCATCGCAGCCTGCGCAAGCATAGGAAGTCCGCGCGGATTGTCTTCACTGACCATAGTTGCACAATCGCCAATGGCAAACACGTTGGTTAATCCATTTACTTTGTTGAATTCATCAACGCTTATTCTTCCAGTTGAAGTTGCATCATCCGGCAATCCTCCTGGAAAAAAAGCTTTCACACCCGCAGCCCAGATAACCATTGCGGCTCGTAATTCCGAACCATCCTTGCAAGTGATTTTCGTTCCATCATAATCAGTAACGCGCATATTCAATCGTACGTCGACACCCATTTCCTGCAATGCTTCCTTCGCCCTAGCACTCGACTTCTCGCTCATTTCTTTGAGCACTCGACTATTGGAATCAAGCAAGTGAATATCCATTACGCGCATATCGAGATCAGGATAATCTTTCGGAAGAATATCTTTTTTCAATTCTGCCAAGGCTCCGGCAAGCTCCACTCCCGTTGGTCCTCCACCAACAATCACAATTCCCATCAGCGAATCTTTGTCGTCGACATTGTTTGTAAGCAACGCATTTTCCAGATTCTGCAACATCAAACTGCGAATGTCCAATGCTTCTGAAACAGTCTTCATGGGCATGCACAAGGATTTCATTTTTTCATCACCGAAAAAATTAGTTGTTGCTCCAGTTGCGATGACTAGGTAGTCGTAATGCAATACACCAATGTTGGTGATGACTTGATTGTTCTCGGAATCAATACGCTGCACATCTGCCATTCTGAAATAATAATCTTTGTAAGGATTGAAAATTTTTCTGAATGGATAAGCGATACTGCCCGGTTCAAGTCCTGCAGTAGCGACCTGATAAAAGAGCGGCTGAAAAGCGTGATAATTCAGCTTGTCAAGCAGCACCACCTGGTAGTTTCCCTTATGAAGTGCTTTTGCAAGTTTGAGTCCGCCGAATCCGCCACCGACGATGACAACGCGTTTTGTTTTGATATCAGGAATATTCACGAATTGTGTTTATCCGCCGAATGTAGCCATTACTTCGAATAAGATTTGATGTGTTCAATGATTCCATGTGTTGCAAATCAACTGACTTATCTCACCAATTGAATAGTTCCTTGCCGCTTACCCGTTTGCAATCCACCGCAACTAGTGCTATAGTTCACGGTAAAGAAATAGGTTCCTGCTTCTTCTTCCTTGATCGTCCAACGACGCATATTTTTTCCACCATTGTCAAAGATGATATTGCCCCATCTGTTATAAATTTTCAACTCATACACATCAAAAACATCCAACAATTCAAAGAAGGGATCGTAGTCAAGAAATGGATGCCAGTCATCATTCTTGGCGTCCTTGTTGGCTGTTACGATATTGGGAAATTGCATGTGATTGAGATCTACGAAAACAACATCTCCGGGTTCAATAATGAAATGGGTGAACGCCGTGCATCCTGTTTGCTCATTAGTAACAGTGAGTCTGTATGTTCCATCAGTGCTCAGCAATGGTGAAATTCCTGAAGCCGACACTGGAACAAAAGAATTGCCGTTGTAGAACGAC
This sequence comes from Flavobacteriales bacterium, assembly GCA_043748015.1. GTDB lineage: Bacteria > Bacteroidota > Bacteroidia > Flavobacteriales_D > Sanyastnellaceae > JAIBBG01. The sequence continues at coordinate 7,427 of JAYTOA010000012.1, read as the reverse complement.
CATGCATAGGTAACCGCAACCGGTGGACTCACCAGCACACCTTGCACATTGATGGTCGGAAAGCGACAACTCACTCTGTCTTGCTCAGGAACAACGACGGACAATAATTCATTCGGAACAATGGCCTGCGAATTTTGAATACAATTGTGAGCGTCGGTGATGGTAATGTTATACGCGCCGTTTGAAAGCGAAGAAGCTATGAATGAAGGTTGCACAATTCCGTTGACTGAATAAACGTAAGGCAAGGTACCTCCGGAAATATTGTTGATGGCAATCTCTCCATTCGCTCCATTGCAGGCAGCACTTACATCTGTTTCGTAAGTGATGTTGTTGGAATTCGAATAATTGACAGACGTTGTAGTACTTGCTGAGCATGTCCCGCTTGTAACTGTTAATTGATAAATACCTGACACATTCACCGTCAGAGTTGGAGTTGTAATACCGAGCGGAACGAACTGATTGCCGTTTTGAATTGCCCAGTTGTAAGTTACAATTTGACTTGGTTGTATTGTGACACCGGAGATATTGATACTTGAAATGTCGCAGGTCAATGGAGGTGGATTTGAAATTTGTAGCTGAAGAAGGTGATTCGGCACTGATATGATTTCGGAAGTTGAACAACCAAACATATCCGTTAATTCTACATTGTAATTTCCTCCGATCAGATTTTCAAACGTCAAATTATTTTGTGAAATGCCGTTCAATGTTGCGACAAACGGAGCGACGCCTTCCTCAATGTTGATGATTTCAATTGATCCGCCTTGTCCATTGCAAGCTTCACTCACAACAGATTCAAATGAAAAATTCTCCGGTATATTCGTGAAAATTTCAACTGTATCAGTAGCTGCACATCCATTGTCGGTATTCGTTGCAACTACCGCGTAGACTCCGGTTGTATTGACTGTTGGAGAAATACTATTGAACGATGTAGGCTCGAATCCATTACCAGTATTCACAGTCCACGAAAAATTTGCCGATTGTTGCGGAGACAAAACCACATTCTGAATTGTCACTTCACCACTATTGCATTGAATTGAATCTTGCATCGGAATTTCGATGCTGATGAGTACCAATGGAACATCAATACTTTGTGTAAAAGTGCAGCCATGACTATCGGAAATAGCCACTTCATAAGTTCCTCCTTCCAGATCTTCAAAGAGTTGAGTGGAAAGATTTTCGTCATTCAAATAAAAATCATAAGGTGGATAACCTCCGGACTCATTGATGATTTCAATACTACCACCAATGTTGTTGCAATCAGCAATTGTCGAAACTTCAAAATGGAGATCATTGATTTCTGTAGCCGGGATAGCTGTCAGCATTTGAGCAGTGCATCCATTAGTTGCATTCGTAACGGTGAGTTGATACACACCTGGCTGATTGAATGTCGGATTCGAATCAACTTCTCCAGTGCTTACAAAACCATTTTCGGTGAGATAATCCCAACTATAATTTACCTCTTGATCAGGAGTGAGCGTTACATTTTGAATCTGCACTTCCTGGATATCGCAATTGATAGTGTCCTGTTCACCAATCGATACGGATATGAGATGATTCGGAACAGTGAGTTGTGAAATGATGTTGCAATTCGCTTCATCATGTACAACTACAGTATAGCTTCCGGGAGATAAATCTTCAGCAGTGAAATCTGCTTGCACAACATTATTTAAAAGAAAAGTATAGTTGCCTGTTCCGCCACTCACACTTGTAATTTCAATGGAACCATTACCGCCATTACATGCCGTTTCTATTTGAGTTGTCGCCACCATTGGTTCTTCAAGTTCAATGGAAACATTACCGAGATTGCTATTGCCGCAAGCATCTACTACGGATCCGTTGAGGTCGGTCACGTTCAATGTATACAAACCGGGAACGAGAATTTGCTGAGCGGGAATGATGACAAATTGATCTTCCGTTTCTGCGAGCGGATTCAGCGGAACAACATTGTTAATCAGCACGTCGCCTTGTGGACCGGTAATAACGAAATCGAGATTATCCGCTGAAGACGTGATGATGTTTTCAGAGAAGGTCACCACAAATTGTGAGTGATCGCAGATCGTGGTCAATAGAATCGGTGAGGGTGGTATATTATCATAAAGTGAAGCAGTACTCTCTCCGAAATTGATGGTGTATCCGAACGGGCTATTCGACCAGTTCATTACGACTAGAGCATATGTCTGTCCAACCTGAACGGGAAGATTCGCATTGAATGGTGGACCAAATTGATCTCCGGGTCCGCCCACATTGCTCACTCCGCCCATCGCAGTGGAAATTCCTGTTGCCCCATTGGGAACGCTCAATGAGCCCCAGGAATTGCAACTCACTTCAGGTGACGTACCATTGGGTGTGATTCCGGTGCATCCACCCGTTGTAATATTGAACAATCCCCAATCATAGTCGTCGGCGAGAACATTGGGTGTGAGTATGAAACTCAACATGCCTGCTTCATACACTGTGAAGGTGTACCACAAGCTCATTGTTTCGAGATTCTGATTGCATGCACCGGTGTATTCATAAAAATTACCTGTTCCCGGTGGAGCGTTTTCTTCGGAGTAGGTATCACCACAAAGGATAGTAGCACCAATACAATCACTTGAACTTATCTGGCTATTGGTTACAATAGAGAAGAGTATACCCGTTAAAAGCAATATGTAGCGAAGCATAATTGTTCAGGATTTAGAAGCATTCGCAATGTATAAACTAAACTGATACAGCGCTCCTCTTCAAGAAATTATCCTAAGTTGAAGAAGCAAAAACTTTTCGCGGTTTTGAGTTTATCGCATCAAATGCACGTGACCATCAACTTTTCCGGACTGTGTACCATCGCAATTTGAAGTGTATTGCAGGAGATAATAAAACACCCCATCTGCGAGCTCACCACCATTCCAACCTGAACTGAAATTTTTTGATTCGAATACCAATGCGCCCCAACGATTAAAAATTTTCAAGTTGTAAACTGAAAATACATTGGAGAGATCAGCGTGAACATTATCTCGTAAAAAAGGAGACCATCGATCATTTTTCGCATCACCATTTGGTGTGAGAATATTTGGAAAGACAAGTGATGAAAGATCAACATGGAAATCATTTGATTCGCCTATGAAAACCAAATCAGTTGCTGAGCAACCTGATTGATTGTCGACAGCTGTAATAAGATAGTTTCCTTCGACAGATACTGTTGGTGTCAATGTTGTAAATCCTCCTGTGATATTGCCCTCATTGGTTGTCCATTGTATTGTATAATTCTGCGAAGCACCGATATCTACATTTTGAATGGGAAGTATCGGGAAAATACACGTAAGTGAATCCTGCTCGCCAATTGTAATTGTGGGTGTGGTAAAATCTGAAACAATTTCTACGTCATCGCTAGCTACGCAACCGGAAACAGGATGCGCAACAGACAACGTGTAAGTGCCGGGGTTGGTTGCTGTATGTTGATTGCCAACTTGCCCCGTGATGATTACATTGTTGAACTGCCACGAAATCAAATTGCTGGGAGGATTGATTGATGCTGAAATGAGCACCGATGAATTCACACAATTGATGAATAAATCAGGGCCGGCACTTACATTCACTACGCTCAAGTCTTGAATAACAGTGAATTCATTTTGTGCAATACAACCATCCATTGCCGAAACGGCTAACTGATAAGTACCTGGGGTTGATGTTGTAAATGATGAAATGTTTTCACCCGTCGCAAGTGTATTTCCACTTTGTGTCCATGTATAATTTGCGTCCGCATTGACATTGATAGATGCACTAATTGTTGTGCTTGACTGATTGCAATTGATGAGTTGTGGAGGAGAAACATTTACTACCAATGGTGCGACAACGATAGCAAAACTTAACTCTACAGGTTGATTACATAAATCAATGAACGAAACCTGATACGTTGCATTCGATGGTGGGCTTGCCAAAGGATTGGGTGATGATGGATTTTCGAGAAAAGTGGTGGGTGTCCAATTGTAAACGCCATCAATCGAACTACCGGCCTGCAATTCAACTGAACCGCCTGTGCAGAGCGAAATATCCTGACCGATATTGAGTATGTTTTCCTGCAAACACACAGTTTGATTGTTGAACGAACCGCCCGTGGCAGCGGTGAAACCCCAGTATACCAATTCTTGTCCATTGAAGATCTCATTGATTAGATCTATTTCTCCGGAAAGTCGAAACACACAATCGAAATAGACCTGAATAATATGATCCGTCGGATTCCAAACGATGCGCGTCACATGATCTTCACCATCTTCTATGTTGATGTCGAGTGGGTCTGCCTGAACCGGACCTGCAATATTTCCAATACCGGAGTGATTGATGTCGCCGTTTTTTTCAATGGCGATGTGATCATGTGATGGGTCACCATATTCATTGTTTTGCCAGGTGTCGAATTCAATTCCAAGAGACGTTCCGAAGTTGAGATAACCCATTCCACCTCCGCTTTGACCAATGGCGGCGGTTCCAACAGTTTGCAATACAAAACAAACTCCATCCGCTCCATTTGTATCGAGCGTTCCAAAATTCATGGTGAATTGAAGATCAAATGGCTCGGTAAGATTTATCTGATCTTCATACCAAACAGTTCCGTTTTGATTGGTGCTCGAACCGGTAAGCTGGTAGCAATCATCACCTATGTTTTGTGCATTGCCATTGAGGAAATAGGTTTGAGCATGACCGCACAAGAGGTGGCATATCGCAATAGTGAAAAGAATGAAATGCTTCATTTTACAGGAAAGCTAAATTGAAAATCATGGAATTATTCCGCGATGAAAGTGCACCATAAGTTGCACGAAATCCTAACAAAAAATAAAGCAAAATTGAAATCAAACCACTACTGCATCACTTTTCGTGTGCTGCCGTCGTCGAAAATTTCGATAACAATACCTTGGTAGTTTTGATCGACTTCCATTCCAAGTAGATTTATTCTTCGCGTAATAAATTTTGGAGAACCGTTAGTATTAACTGCGATGATTGTTGAATATGATTTGTCGCCATTGGTATCATATTGACAAAGCCTGTAATAAACTGTGGCCATGGGCCTGTATGGATCAAGAAATTCGTAGGCAACCATTTCCTGCGAATTCAGTGCGCCGGTCACACGACCTATTTCATAGAAGTTGTACGCATTATCACTTTTTTCAATCGAAAAATATTCGTTGTTCTTCTCTGTCGCAGTTACCCAATTAAGTTCAACTCCGGCCGTCACAATTGCTCCAATAAATGAAGTCAATTCAACAGGCACCGGAAGTACGTTGACACCTGTGAGTGTGTATTGACAATCAGCATCTGCATTTCCATCCATGACGAAATAAACGGTTTGTCCGATGGTGAGACCGCTGACTGTAGCAGTAAAGCCTGTTGCTGACAATCCTGTCCAAGTTACCTGACCGGTTGGATTGGTAGGCCCGGCAGCATTTTGACCACCTGTACAGACTTTGCGTCCATAGCAACCAATATTTGTCAAGGAGCTGCAAGTTCCGGTGAACATTCCGAATTGAAATCCGCATCCACCACCTGTGCATGAGATGGATGAGCCAATAATTTGTATGGTAGTGGCACTCGCGATGAATGATGTCCATTGAGTATTTTCCAGAGAACCGGCACAAACTTGAATCGGTGGCGGATCAACAGCTGCGGGATTATCAAATGAGCCATTGTATGCACAATCGCCGCCGTTATAAAGTGTTGCCGATGAAGTGCCAATCTGTTGTGCACCGCTGCAAGCGTCCGAAGGGGCAGGTGTAGTGGTGGTGGTCATGCACGCCGTTATCGATGAAGCGTTGTCAGATTGAATTGCAATTACATATGTAGCCCCAGGTGTGAGGAGATTTGTTCCCGTTGCGCTAATACCTGAATAGGAAAAAGGTGCTCCGGCTACCACATTCTCTACACACGCCGCACTACCGGCAACGTAGGCAGCGCATCCGGCGGTGAACGTAGCAATTTGATATGAGCCTCCGGTGGTGATACCGCTAAAATTAAATTGCGTACAATTACCGGAAGCCGGCGCCGTAAAACTCAGAAAAGCAAGTGGATGATTACCTCCATTGCAACCTGCGAGTATCGCCCCTGAACTATTTGAAATATTAAAGGTGGTGCAATTGCCGGCTGTAACTGTTGCCGGTGAGCCGCAAGTATTTTGACCAACAGTATAAAAAACTGACAGCATCAAAAACGATATGGTATAAAATAATTTCAAAATTTGATTAATGAATAGAAAGCACGTTGTGGCGTACAGATAAGAAAGGCATAAATGTATGAGTTTGTAAATGAATATAGACCAATTGCACGATATATATGTACGAAACCACGAAATTTTGCTATGCAAATTCATATGATGACATCAGACAATTTGCTGCAACTGTAAATTCCTACCACCAAAAAGCCCCGCACGCTAGCGGGGCTTGATGGCTTAAACTGAAAAACTAAAAACTATCTTAAAACTGACATCGTCCGTAGGAGGATCGACACCAACTTTACCCAAAAGTAGTTGCATTTGGTTGAATGTCAATACTTTTTTTATCTGAATGTTTTGAACTGCTCTTTGAAATTCGGTTGATTACTTGATGCCGCGCTCTTTCTTAATTTGATTATAAGCTTCCTGTACTTTGAGAAATTTATCGTTGGCTGCTTTTTGATATTGCTCTCCCAAGTCGCGGATTTTGTCAGGGTGATATTTCATAGCCATTCTGCGGTAGGCCTTCTTTACTTCGTCATCGCCGGCGCTTTTTTCAATTTCCAGAATTTTGTATGCACTATCTACATCTTTGTAATGCATCGCTTTGAGCGATTCGTAGTCTTTTTCTGTCAGTCCTATATATGCAGCTATCTGGGCGATGACATTCATTTCAGATTGATCAACGTGTCCATCTGCCTTGGCAAGGCCGAACAAATAATACATCAATTGCAAGCGCATGGAATGTTCCATGTAATAACGAATCTGTTCGCATACCTCCTTAAGTGGAATCTCTTTCTTGAGTAATTCTTTCAGCAAGCCAATCTGCTGAGCAGCCACTGCGCTGCCGAATTGTTTGGTGTAAAATTCTCGTATGAAATCGAGTTCAACCTTGAGCAACTTATTATCCGCTTTCATAACAGAAGCAGAAAGCACCAACAATGCAGAAGCGAAATCACCCGACTTTGTATGATGTCTGTATTTTTCGTAGGAGGGCGGATGCTGACCCTTGGTACGTTTTAGTCCGGGTGCGAACGAAGTGTCATCCGCCATTGCTCCCAATGCAAAACCAACCATTCCTCCAATTGGTCCGCCCATTGCCCAACCCAACGCACCACCTATCCACTTACCAAAACTCATTCGTTCTTGTTTTTCAGTTTTTCTTTTTTTTATTGAGGCCAGGAATATTTCACCATGAACCTCCTGCTCCGCCACCTCCGAAACTTCCACCACCTCCAAATCCACCAAATCC
>JAYTOA010000011.1:0-24985 GCA_043748015.1 Flavobacteriales bacterium | reverse complement strand
CGACACGAAGTGAGGAATCTCCCTTGTCTCACGCGAAGGCGCGGCTTTTAAATCCAAATCAAGCAATAGAAAAAGGAATATCAACTTGGGGTTAATTCTGGAGGATCACTTTTATAAATTATCCGAATATCTCCGCTCCCCCCTATTCGCTGAGTCCAACGTATCTTTGCCCCATGAACTGGAAAACGCTTACTTCTCTCTCGCAGCTTGACGACATTCTTGCAACTTCAAGTGAGCGACCACAGGTGATTTTTAAGCACAGTACGCGCTGTCATATTAGCCGTGCGGTGAAGAGCAATTTCGTAAATGAATGGAGCGGTGGCCCGGACGATATTGACGTTTTCTATCTCGATTTGTTAGAACACCGTGATGTTTCAAATGCCATCATGAACAAGTTGAATGTTCGTCATGAAAGTCCGCAAATTATTTTGATAAAAAACGGGAAGGCGGTTTATCATGATTCGCACAATGCGATTGAAGCAGGCGCATTGCGTGATGCACTTGCTTAATTTCATATAGACGCAGGGAAAGTTCCCGGTTTGTGGTTCGCGAAGTTTTTTCCGGAAGTTGAATCAAGAATTTGCACTTAAGTATTGCTTTGATCTTTACAGGGGAATTTATTCGTCTATCATCCAACCTCCAAGTCATGACGTCTGCTCAAGCTCAATTTGCAAATAGGTATATAGGATGTTGGGATTATAGAGGGCGCCCTCTTCGCAAATCATCAAATCTCTGCATCTCCCAGTCAAGAAATATCTGCGCGCTCAAATCACAAATTACAAATCAACAATCGCCGGCGATATCATGTATCCTGCGAACTATTTTTTGACTTTGAAGCTCTTGAAAAAAGCATCCGCACTTTTTTGATCCCAGCTTGAAGTTGGAGCAACGGCCACAATCTGATATTGTATTTGGCCGATAATCACTATCTGATATTCTGCCTTTGCGTCGTATTGCGGGATATCAATTGACGCCTTAAGTCCTTTGTGCTTTTTGATTACCCAATCCGATTTTTTTGTAATTGATCCCCCCAACGATTCGGTAAAAGAATCAAGTGATACTTCAGCCAACATTTGATTGTCGGTCATTTCCACTGTGTGTACAGTATGAGATGTAAAATAGGTTGATTGACCCACCGTTGCAGAAACTTTCACTGAAATAGAATTTTCATTTTGCGATTTGCTTTCCTCGAATGTACCCGGAAAACTGATTGAATATTTACCTTCATTCGAACTGTATTTATACCCTTTGCTTGCTGTAGTGAATGAGCTAGCAATGAAAAGAATAATTCCAATTGCGCCGAATTGTATAAACTTAGTCATTGGTCTGTTTTTATTTCAAAAGTAAATCAATCCGCGGAGTTCAGCGAATAGGATTAGAGCGATTCAGGATTATGGGATTATGGGGAAACGGCGCTCTGCGTCAATCATCAAATCTCCAGGTCAAGATATACCTCGCGCTTAAATCGCGCATAGGATTATAGGGAGTGCGAATCGCGCAAATCACCAAATCTCCATGTCAAAGAATACTCCTGGTGCTCAAATTACAAATCACAAATTCTCTTCGTATCTCTGCATCCGAAAAAGCATCCGAAAAGCATCCGACTATGGACAACAATGACATCATGAAAAAGCTCCGCGTGGCACTAAAACTGCGCGATACCGATATTATACTGATCTTAAAACTTGTTGACTTTGAGGTCACTTCTTCAGAGCTAAGTGCCATTTTCCGCAATCCCGATCACGCCAACTACAAAGAATGTGGAGATCAATTGTTGCGCAATTTTCTCAATGGATTGGTCATTCATTTGCGCGGTCCTGCGCCGGAGAAAAAAGAACTTCCTCCTAAGCCTGCTGTTCAAAAAACCGGTCAGAAAAAGTTGTTTGCACCGAGAGGACATCGCGACGAACCGAAGAAGTAATGGGTTATTGCGTTAGCCGTTATTGAGCAAAACACGAACTTCTGTTGCAAGAGAGGGATTCAGATTTGGACAAATCTCAAATCACATTCGCCTAACACCCTGCCATATTTCCCACGCTCAATACGAAGCTCTGCTTCACCTTTACCCCTTTGACATTTTGTGCTGGTTTCCAATTCGGCATTTTGTTTACTACGGAAAGTAATAGTTCATTGATGTTTGGATCGTCGGAAGACTCAGTGATGAAAGCATTCACTATCATGCCTTTTTCATTCACGGTGAAGTGCACTCTTGTTGCCTGAACTTCCTTCCCCTCCAGCTTATCGAGCACATTCTCTTTCATATACTTTTTAAGTTTTTCGTTTCCACCGACGTATTGCGCTTCAACTTCCGGTGTGACAGTCATGGTGAAATTCATCGTGCGCATGTCCATGAAATTCGTCACCGCATTTTTATTTTTATAGACCACATACACAGTGATGTCATCGCCAAGTTCAGCCGATTTCAAAAGTGAACTTTGTTCGCGGGTAAGGATTTCGTTGATGCCGTCGGCCTTGATAGTTTTTCCATTCTTTGAAGTAGAAATTTCAACTGACACATAATTATCCATCCACTCCGAAGGATAACCCGTGCAAAAATCCTTCAGTGTTTCAGCAGTGTTTAAAGCGGCCATCAACACCGATCGCGTGTAGGTGGGCTGCACATCAAAGCTGAGTTCCGGCTGAACGGTAACCTGAGCAAAAGAAGCACTGAAAAGAAAAACCAAAAGCAAAATTGCGATGCTGTTTTTCATGTTGAAAATTTTGATGAAAGTAAAACGGAATACGCTGGAAGAGTCCAAAGTTTTATTGATTTAACCATCTTTATGGACGCAGGGAATTACTAATTAATAATTATTAATTAGTAATTCCCTGCGTATCTCTGCGTCCAAAATGATTCAACATATGTCTGCTTCAATCAACAAATCCACTTTTCAATTTCTCAAAGACATTCAAAAAAACAATGATCGCGAGTGGTTCAATAAGCACAAAGACAAGTACCTTGTTTCACATGAAAACATGATTTCGTTTTGCAATGAATTGTTGATGGAAATGCGCAAGCACGACAACATTGAAACATCATCTGGAAAAGACAGTCTCATGCGCATTTACCGTGACACACGCTTTTCCAAAGACAAGACACCTTACAAAACACATTTCGGTGGCGGCTTCAAAAGAGCGACAGCAAAACTTCGCGGCGGATATTATTTTCAGGTTGGTCCCGGAGAGTCATTGGCAGCGGGCGGTTTCTTTGTTCCAAGCAAAGAAGATCTCATTCATTTGCGCAAAGACATCGACGTCAATTATGAGGACTGGGAAAAAATGTTGAAGAACAAATCGCTGGTAAAAACATTTGGCAAACTCCGCGGCGACAAACTCACCACCGTTCCACGTGGATTCGATAAAGATCATCCGGCGATAGAATTATTGCGACACAAAAGTTTTTACTTCGAAAGAAAATTCACAGACAAAGAAGTACTCGATCCTTCATTCATGAAAGAACTCAATCAGACCTTCAAGAACCTGCGGAGCTATTTTGATTTTATGAGTGAGGTACTCACCACTGATGCGAATGGCGTTTCAAAAATTTAATCGGTAAGCCACGAAGTCACGAGGACACGAAGGAAGCACAAAGAATGTGTTGTTATTTCCTCCATGCGAAAACATATTCACTGAAAATGATATGCGAACTGCATTTCATGTTTTTCTGTGAAAGGTCAATCTAAATACTTCGTGCTTCCTTCGTGTCCTCGTGCCTTTGCGGCAAAAAAACCCGAGCGAAGCGAGTCTTATGAGTTGAGCTTAAGAACCGCCAAAAACGCCTCCTGCGGCACTTCAACACTTCCTACTTGACGCATACGCTTCTTTCCTTCTTTCTGCTTTTCAAGAAGTTTACGTTTACGGGAAATATCACCGCCATAACATTTTGCTGTTACGTCTTTGCGCAATGCACTGATGGTTTCGCGAGCAATAATCTTCGCGCCAATCGCCGCCTGCAATGCTATTTCAAACTGCTGTCGCGGGATGAGCTCACGCAACTTCATGCAAATCTTTTTGCCGAGATCGAAAGCGTGATCCTTGTGTATCAACGCCGATAATGCATCCACCTGCTCGCCGTTGAGTAGGATGTCCATCTTCACCAATGCGCTTTCTTTATAGCCAACGGGATGGTAGTCGAATGATGCATATCCTTTGGAGATCGTTTTCAATCTATCATAAAAATCGAATACAATTTCTGCGAGCGGCATTTCAAATGTGAGTTCCACGCGGTCAGAAGTGAGATAAGTCTGTCCCATGATTGTTCCGCGCTTCTCAATACACAACGTCATCACTGCGCCCACAAATTCCGACTTGGTGATAATCTGCGCCTTGATATACGGCTCTTCCACGTGGTCGAGCTTGTTCTGATCCGGCAATCCCGAAGGATTATGGATCTCAATTTTTTCTCCTTTGGTGAGATACGCGTAATAGGAAACGTTTGGAACAGTAGTGATCACCGTCATATTAAACTCGCGCTCCAATCTTTCCTGAATGATTTCCATGTGCAGCATTCCAAGAAAGCCACATCGAAATCCAAAGCCAAGTGCTTGAGAACTTTCCGGCTCGAATACAAGTGAGGCATCGTTGAGCTGCAGCTTTTCCATAGAAGCACGTAAGTCTTCGTAGTCATCAGTATCTACAGGATACAATCCAGCAAACACCATTGGTTTCACCTCTTCAAAACCCTTAACCGCTTCCAGACATGGATTGTCAAAATGTGTAATGGTATCACCTACTTTCACTTCAGTTGCTGTTTTGATACCCGAAATGATGTAACCGATATCACCGGCTCTCACTTCTTTTTTTGGCGTGAGCGTCAGTCCCATATTTCCAACTTCATCCGCCTCATACACCGTGTTGAGGTTCATGAATTTTACTTTGTCACCTTTGCGGATAACACCGTTCTTAATTCTGTAGTACGCAATAATTCCGCGGAATGAATTGAAGACAGAGTCAAAAATCATGGCCTGAAGTGGGGCGTTCTCGTCGCCGGAAGGAGCCGGAATACGATCAATGATTGCGGCAAGTATATCGTCAACGCCCAGTCCGGTTTTTCCACTGGCGTGAATAATTTCTTCTCTCTTACACCCGATGAGATCAACAATCTGATCCTTCACAATTTCCGGTTCGGCATTGGGAAGATCGAGTTTATTCAATACGGGAATAATTTCCAGATCGTGTTGCAATGCGAGATATAGATTCGAGATGGTTTGGGCCTGAATTCCCTGGGTAGAATCGACAATGAGAAGTGCGCCTTCACACGCAGCAATCGAGCGTGACACCTCATATGAAAAGTCAACGTGGCCGGGTGTGTCAATCAAATTCAGCACATATTTCTCGCCCTTGTATTCATAATTCATCTGAATTGCGTGGGCCTTAATGGTAATTCCCTTTTCGCGCTCCAGATCCATGTCATCAAGCGTTTGCGCCACGAGTTTCCTGTCGTCAACGGTCTTGGTCACTTGCAACAATCTATCTGCAAGCGTGCTTTTGCCGTGGTCAATGTGTGCGATAATACAAAAATTGCGGATGTTCTTCTGGCTCATATCTTTTCAAAAAACGGAGCGCGAAGGTACGTCTGCATATTGGTTTTCCGATAGATGGAAACTTTAAGTTCTGTGAACACTTTTGAATGTGCAAATTCGTAATCTTGTTCTAAATCATGTTAGCTTCCAAAGATGTAGGGTAATATTGCTGTATATTAGTATGAGCCCTCGTAAAGTGAGAATTACCTTTGCCGCTCCACTGTTAAAGTACCATGAAGAAAATCCTTTTTGCCTTTCTATTTTTTGCTGTTGTGTCCAATGCGAAAGCTCAGGATCACTTCGTTTATTTCTGCGGTCAATCGGCTGCTCAGGAAAAATTATTTCATCAACATGCCGGCGCGAGTGAAGAGGCGCGCCGTGCGGAAGCTGAACTCGATGAATACACCTCCGGCTTTGGGGAGGACAGAAGTGGTGTGGTTTATACGATTCCCGTGGTATTTCACATCATTCATCAGGGTGGCGTTGAGAACATCAGCGATGCTCAGATTTTCGATGCCATGGCTATTATCAATCGCGACTTCCGAAAGCAAAATTCCGATACATCGGGTATTATTGACGCCTTTGTGGATATCGCCGCTGACAGCGAAATTGAATTCAAACTTGCAACAAGAGATCCCAACGGCGTTTGTCACAACGGTATCAATCGCATATCCAGTCCACTCACGTTTGATGGTTACAATTCCGACATGAAAGCATTGAGTTATTGGCCAAGAAATCAATACCTGAATGTTTGGGTTTGCTCAGTGATAGGTGATAATGTAGCAGGTTTTTCAAATCTGCCTTCAAGTGTAAATAGTGCGTGGGCAGCTGCAGAAGATGGTATTGTACTTAGAAGCAATTACGTAGGTTCAATCGGCACTGGAAGTCCAAGCCGTTCGCGAACATTCACACACGAAGCCGGTCATTGGCTCAACCTCAGGCACACTTGGGGTACCGGAAACACGCCTGGCGTGGATACTAATTGTGACATTGATGACGGTGTAACAGATACCCCAAATACCATTGGATACACCAGCTGTCAAATTAACGGTGCTTCCTGTGGAAGCGCCATTGACAACGTTCAGAATTTCATGGAATATTCCTATTGTTCCAAAATGTACACCGAGGGCCAACGCACGCGTATGCGCGCCGCGCTGACTTCAAGCACAGCTCAACGAAATCAGCTTTGGACGAATGCCAATTTGATAGCCACCGGCGTTGTTGATCCTCCACTTTGTCTTGCCAAATTCGAAGCAGACAAACAATCCGCTTGCATGGGTGAAACAATAATGTTTACTGATCAATCTTATAACGCTGTTACCACCTGGAGCTGGGATTTTGGTGACGGAACAGTTATAAGTGGAAGCGACCCACTTGAATTTCAAAATCCTACGCATTCCTATGCAACTCCCGGAGTGTATACGGTTAGTCTGGTCGTGGGCAACGGTGTCGCACAATTGAATACGAGCATTACTTCTTATATCACCATTTTGGACGACGGCATGGTTGCTGCGCCATTTGTTGACGGATTTGAAGGGGCATGGCCAGGTTCGAACTGGCTTGGTATTAATCCGCAAGCAGACGAAACGTGGGAGATCACACCTTCTGCGTTCTACAGTGGGGCTAAGTCATTGAAGCTTCGCAATTACAGTATTGACGCCGGAAATAGCGATCAGCTTTACACTGCGACATTTGACATGACGAACGTAGACACCGTTTTTCTTTCGTACAAATGGGCGTATGCCAACAAATTGACCATCACTGATGACCAACTTCGCATTAGTGTTTCCGGTGATTGCGGCAATACCTGGGTTGTGAGGAAATTGAGAAAAGGAACCACCAACCTTCCAACTGCGACAGCCACTGATGCACAATTCACTCCAACCTCACTTAGTGATTGGGATGGGGAAATCATCACACTTAGTAATCCTGATTGGCTCACTGATCGGTTCCGAATCAAGTTCGAATTCTCCGAACTTGGCGGAAACAACTTCTATCTGGACGACATCAATATTTATGCGGCTGGGCCAACCATCAATGTTCACGAATCAAAGCCAATATTTCTTTTCAATGTTTATCCAAATCCTTCATCGGGAAATATGACATTGGAACTTGGTCAGATCAATAGCGAACTAATTACAGTTGAACTTTACAACAGTACCGGTCAATTGTGCGATGTACTCTTTAATGGCATGGCCAACGCCGGACGTCAGAATATCACCATCCCCGATCAAGCCGCAGGGCTTTACAATCTTGTGATCAAGAAAGACGGCCAAATGGCGGTGCAGAAGCTAATTTTCGAATAGATAGTAGGGGCTTGGTATCGCGTACTTGCAGGGCGAAGTGTCTTTTGGAACCGCGAATAGCGGCTTGAGTTATTAATTGTTGGGTGGTAAAATTATTCTAATTGATCCTGCGGAAATACCCCAAGAGATTCCTCGCTTAGTTGTCATAGGTAGGCGTAATAATCGATAACTCCTTTTTGTTTTATTCCGCTCATGAGCGGCATCCAAGTATGTTACCTAGAATCCTTACCTCCTGATTCCCAATTCCTAACCGGCGAAAAAAAAAGCCCTTGGAGCAAGGGCTATTCTTTTTTTGACTTTTCACATCACCGGTCTAAACGATGATATGATAATGTCGTGATACAATGTTCCGTATTGGTCTATACACCACCGTCGGAGTCTATCGAGGTCTTCACCTGTTATCCAACGTATCGCCTTCTGAAGTTCTTTGCGGAAGAGGAGACGATCAAAACTGACCTTGGTCAGTACTTCCTTACACATTTCTAACATGGTTTCAAAAAGGGTTTTAAAACTGGTTTGCTTTCAAAACTGAGTCTAAAATAATTTCTTTTTCCGTACATCGCAGCTTTTTTCACTTCTTTTTTATCAACCGTTCGAAGAGCAAAAAAACATCGAGGAAAAAAATATTCCTGCAGTCTGGAAAACAAAGCAAATTAGGCATTATTGCGCGTCCACATGTTAAAATCGGGTTAACAGTGTGGTGGTCGCAAACCTTCATCATCATAAGACATACTCATTAAAGTGATATACTATCTTTGCGGCCTCAAAATTCACTGTTGTCATCAACAGTTGAAGGGCCTATCACGGTATAATATACACTTGTACAGATGAAGAAACTCTACAACACTGTTGACATAAGGGTATTGAAGGATCTCATCATGCAGAGTCCAGAGAAACGCCTAACTGTCTCCTTTTATAAATACCACACCATAGATAATCCGACGCTATTCCGGGATTTTCTCTTTATTCACTGGGAGGCGTTGGGCGTGCTCGGTAGAACATACATATCACGAGAAGGTATTAATGCGCAAATCAGCGTTCCGGAAAGTCGCTTCGAAGAATTCCGCGATCACCTATTCAGTATTTCCTTCCTCGACAATGTGCGACTCAACACCGCCGTTCAGGACGAAGGAAAATCATTCTTCAAATTGAAACTGAAGCTGCGCAATAAAATAGTTGCCGATGGAATTGATGATCCAACGTTCGATCCTTCTAACACCGGCGTTCATCTCGATGCAAAAGCATTCAATGAACTCACCGCAAAAGACGACACCATCCTGATCGACATGCGCAATCATTACGAGAGCGAGGTAGGCCATTTCAAAAACGCCCTCCTTCCCGACGTGGATACATTCCGCGAAGAAATTGCTGTTGTTGAAAAATTGCTGGCGGGCAAAAACGACAAGAACATTGTGATGTATTGCACGGGTGGAATTCGGTGCGAAAAAGCTTCAGCATATTTAAAACACAAAGGATTTGAAAATGTGCACCAGCTTGAAGGTGGCATTATCAAATATGCGCACGATGTAAAAGCACAGGCATTAGAGAACAAATTCATCGGAGTGAATTTCGTTTTTGATGAGCGACTCGCTGAGCGAATTTCCGAAGATGTGATTGCGCAATGTCACCAATGCGGTGATCCATTCGACCTTCACACCAATTGCGTCAACGAAGCTTGTCACATACTTTTTATTCAGTGCGAAAAGTGTCGCTCCGAATATTTGAATTGTTGTTCTGAAGAATGTCGCGACATCTCGCGGCTTCCACTCGAAGAACAGCGTGAGTTGCGCAAGGGTAAAAAACCAGTACGCAATGTTTTCAAAAAAGGCCGCAGTGAAAAGTTGGTATTCAAACCCAACCGTGTAAAAAGTTCTTCCGCGAATAGCGAATAATGAGGTGATTCCATGCAACATTTGTATTCATGAAAAACCTGACATTCATCGCGGTTATCTTCTTCTCATTCGTCATCAACATGCAATCTCAAGTCGTGCAGATCGTAATGGAGAAAACCAATCTCACTAAAAAAGAAGAAATCCATTTCGTAGTAAATTGTCTATCCGAACAAGATCTCGAGATTACTGTCTTCACCGATGAATGTCTCGTCGCCACTCAAAAAACCATTCTAACCGTCGGTAATCATCCGTTCGACATGATCAATCCGGATTGTCCTACGGGTAAATACTTCATCCTCGTCACTGGAAATGGGATTCATGAAGAGGTAAAGTTTTTCGTGAGGGAATAGTGAATACTTTTTTGATGGCAGGATTCGCGCGAAAAGTTGATCGTTCATCTTTCCCGGTTCGCAAATCGCAAATCACAATGCACAAATTCCAAATGCTAACCCCCGATTTCCTCCAGCGTCGGCGCGCCATTCTGCTTCAAGTAATTTACGTGTGACTTAAAAGCTTCCCATAGCGTTTTTTTCTCGAGATAAGGAACGCCATATTCTTGTGCTGTGTCCTTCACGATTTCAGATATCGCCGGATAATGCACATGACAAATTCTTGTGAAAAGGTGATGCTCCACTTGAAAATTCAATCCACCCACATACCAAGAAAGCAATTTATTGTGGCGGGCAAAATCCATGGTTGTGCTCAATTGATGAACCGCCCAGGAATTTTTCATAGCCCCGTCTTCTGCCGGCATTGGAAATTCTGTTTCCTCCACCACGTGTGCCATTTGAAAAACAATGGCAAGTATCAATCCTCCTATTGCATGAAAAACAAGAAAGCCAATCAACACTTGATAGAACGGAATTCCTGCCCATATTGGCAAGGCAAGTAACACGAAAAAATAGATCAACTTTAGAATTGTAACACGCACCAACCAGATCAAATTCTTTTTAGAGGTGTTGCGATTAAGTCCCGCCTTTTTGTACTGAATATACTGAACAAGATCTTTCAACAATCCCCAATACAATGTGAGTATAGAGTAAAAAAGAAAAGCATAATACCATTGATATCTGTGAACTTTCTTCTTTTCACCATGTGGAGAAAATCGCAAGATGGCTTTCGAATCAATATCATCATCCATACCTGCAATGTTGGTATAAGTATGATGTAGAACATTGTGCTGATACTTCCAGTTGAGTACCGTTCCACCTACAAGGTTCAGTGTATAACCCACCCATTTGTTCACCTTCGCACTGGATGAGTATGCACCATGATTCGCATCGTGCATTACGCTCATTCCCAAACCAGCCATAGCCAAACCCATGACACTCCAGCAAAGCAAGGAGATCAAAAATGACGGAGTGTAAACAACCATCAATATAAAAGGAACGATGTAGGCCAGCAAAAGCAAGATGGTTTTGAGAACCATTCCTGCGTTGGCGTGTGGTGACAATTTATTCCCTTCAAAATAGGCGTCTACTCTCTGTCGCAGGGTACTAAAAAAAAGCAGTTGTTCGCCGGTTGCGAATCGTATTCCGGGATTTGATTTGTTGAATTCCAAAAGTGAGCTAGTTATGGTGCCAAATATATGGTTTCCGTATTGAATACTTTATAATTAGGTGTTTGGACTCCTTGAATACACCATTTCTGAATGCAATCACCTGCGATGTTCTCTACTTTCGCCACATAACCTTATAGAAACGTTGCTGACTATCGCTAACAAACTAACTCTTTTCGCCTTTGCCATCCTGGTGATTATTTCATGTAACACACCCGTTGCCGAAAAAAAAATATCTCTTAAGACCGGTGAATACGAATTGCTATTCGCCGTTGGTGAGAATGGTATTCCTGTTCGACTTTCGATTGATTCATCGCATCACTGGACCATCCACAACTGGAATGAAAACATTCCGTTAGAGTCGATAAAAATATCCGGTGCCACTTTTCACATCGACATGCCTTTGTTCAACACCTCTCTCGATGGTGTCATAACAACTGATAGTACATTTCATGGAAATTGGACAGATCATTCGCGCGATTCTCTATATCAGATTTCTTTTACCGCAACGCATCATGCCGACTTTCGACCAAGGCATGTGATCGATACCAACCTTGCCGACAAGCTTACCTATGAAGTTGTCTTTTCGCCTGATTCTATTGATGACCTAAGCAAGGCCATTGGTATTTTCTATCGCAACGACAACACACTTGTGGGAACTTTCCTCACTGAATCCGGTGACTATCGTTTTCTGGAAGGTGAAGACACGGGAAAAAGTTTACACCTCTCGTCATTTGACGGCGCACATCTCTTTTACTTCTGTGCAAACCGCGAAGGCAATCAACTCACCGACGGAAAGTTTTATAGTGGTAAACATTGGTCGGAAGAATGGAGGGGCGCTATGAATGCAACTGCATCACTTCGCAATCCGGATAGTCTCACGTTCGTTCAGGACAAAAAAACTGCTTTTAGTTTCTCTGTAAGAAATTTTGCCGGTGACTCTGTGCTCTTCGATTCATTTCGATTTGCGGGTCACGTAAGTGTGGTTCAAATTTTTGGATCTTGGTGTCCAAACTGTACCGACGAAAGCGTATTTATGCGTTCGCTTTATCAAAAACTTCATGATCGCGGATTGGAAATTATTCCAATTGCATTTGAACGTACAGAAGATATTTCGATTGCCAAACAAGCTGTCTTGAGTCAGTTCGAAGAATTAAACCTTGAGTACACACCCTATTTTGGTGGCGCATCCAACAAGGGTCAGGCCTCAAAGACTTTCAATAAGTTGAGCAAAATCACTTCATATCCAACAATGGTCATCGTGGATAAAAAAGGGGTAGTCCGCAAAATCCACACGGGTTTTTACGGACCCGGTACAGGCGAACATTACGACCGCCATACCGCAGAACTTACAGAATTCATTGAACAGTTGCTGAGTGAAAACCAGCCTCCAATGTGAGTCAGAAAAATTTTTCGGGATTACAATTCTAGATAAAAAGCGATGCCTCCGGTAAGCGTCATTATTGTTTCATTTTTCACCTTGCGATTCGGATCCGTTGTAGTTCGATCGCGCACATAGGCGCCATAGCCAAGAAAAACATCCATACTGATAAACTTCTGTAGAATGTGCAGGCCCGGCCCGAAACCAATATTGTATCCTGTGGTTTTATCCGTGTACTCGTAAGTGGGATAATAAGGATATCCTCCACGACCGGTATACGTTTGTGCTGTGTATTGATATTCGATTCCGGCATGGAGAAACAACTTTCCAACTTCATATTCCTTCAATGTCATATAACCGGTGACGCCACCATTATAATATTGATTCGTTCCATTGGCCGCCGGAAAGAAGGATACATGAAATCCAAAATCTTTTGGCCAGTAGCGATAGGATAAACCTTTTCCATTGGAAGATGAAAGAACGGCTCCGAGCGCATGTCCTGTTGGACCATTGTAAACTTTCTTGGGTCTTTCATTTCTTTCAATAGGTGTTTGACAAAACACAACTGTTGAAACAAGCATCAATACAAACGATAATACATTTGATTTTTTCATAGTATGATATTTAATTAAAGAATAGTTGCTAATCTTGTTGGAAATCATTGTGCACATCCACCTTCAATCGCTCATCCCGATTCGCTACTTCCCACGCTGTGTAAAAAACAAGTCGCACGATTTTTTCCATTTTATCAAACATTATTTTCTCCGTGTCATCACCGGGTTTGTGATAATCAGCATGAACACCACTAAAATAAAATATGACAGGAATATTGTGTTTGGCAAAATTGTAATGATCAGATCGATAGTAAAATCTGTTGGGATCATTCGGATCATTATAGGTATAGTCAAGCGCCAGATTTGTATAGGTTGCATTTGCCTTTTCCGAAATACTGTGTAGATCAGTACTCAATTTATCAGACCCAATCAAGTAAACGTAATTGCCGTCCTTGTGCTGATCATCCATGCGCCCGATCATATCAATATTCAGATCACATACTGTTTGCTCCAATGGAAAAACCGGGAAATCTGAATACCACTCACTTCCCAATAATCCTTTTTCTTCGCCACTTACGTTCAAAAACAAAACACTTCTTCGCGCGCCAAAACCACTCTTCTTTGCGTCAGTAAAAGCTTGCGCCAATTCCATCACGCTCACTGTTCCGCTTCCGTCGTCATCAGCTCCATTATTTATTTGTCCATTCACAATTCCGATGTGATCGTAATGAGCAGAAATCACTACAACTTCATTCTTCAATTCCGGATCGGAACCTTCCACAAAACACAACACATTCTCCGCAGTCACTTTTTCTTCTTTTCGTTCCATGTGAAATCGGAGCGTTGCTTTCCCTGAGAAACTCATAGGTTTTCCTTTTTTGTTTAATCGCGCTTCCAGTTTCTCGCATGACTTCTTGTTGTTCTTCAAAATTTCATTCCCCATTGCCGGTGAAACAAAAAACAACGGAATACCCATTTCATCTTTTGGTCTTTTAGGATTGTCTAAACGCATTGGTGATTGTTCCAGCCAATATTTGATTCTATTGATATAGTCGTCGTACTCCATATTGATCAAAATCATTCCTTTCGCACCCATCTCTGCGGCCATATTTCGCTTCATATCATAGTCCATAGTCCATTCCGACAAAGATTCGGTTCCGGTGATAGCACTTATTCCCTTCTTATTAATGGGTTCACCTAATAGACACACGACCATCTTTCCCTTCACATCAACTTTTTCATAATCATTGTATGCCCCTTCATTAATTCCGTATCCCACGAATACAAATTCATCAAAACTGATCTCAGGTTCAGAAGATGAAAAAGTATAGAAGTCATTCACAAAAGCATATTTACTGCTATTGATATTGGCTGTGGATTTCATATAGCTGGTTTTCTTTAGGGGATATTGTTGAAACCAGGATCCATTTACTATTGGTTCAATGCCGAGTGAGGTGTAGTAATCAGCGAGAAATTGTGCCGCCTTCTTCTGTCCGGGTTGACCTGTTTCTCTTCCTTCGAATTCATCGGAAGCTAGAATAGTCAAATGTTCTTTCAATTCAGAAGCCGTGATTCCATTCGCCATTGCATTCACCACTTCCTCACTTGAAACTGCCACGGGTTTAGCTGATAATGTCGAAGGTTCGGGTAGCACTTTTGACTTCTGTGCTGCACATTGATCCACGTGAAAAACGCCCATGGACATCGCTATGAGCGCAATAATTATTTGTTTCTTGTTCATTTAGTTACATGCAATTTTAGAAACCCTTCTTTGATGACGTCCGCCTTCGAACGAGGTAGACAAAAACGCAGAAGTAATTTCTTCGGCCTCCTTATCCGTTAAATATCTTGCCGGCAGACACAGCACATTGGCATCGTTATGAGATCTTGCAAGACTTGCTATCTCCGTGGACCAACAAATAGCCGCCCTGATACCCGCATGTTTGTTTGCCGCCATTGCCACACCATTGGCAGAACCGCAAATCAAGATTCCCATGGATCCATCCGCTTCTACGCCCTTAGCTACTTCATGCGAATATTCCGGATAGTCAACGCTTTCCAAAGAGTGAGTTCCGTGATCCATTATTCTATTGTCTTCAACACTTAAATAAGCCTTCAGCTTTTCCTTCAGCTCATAACCTGCGTGATCGCTTCCTATGTGTATTGTTTTCATTCTATTCTTAAAGTTTTCAAAATTAGATACTGTGCCACGTGAAAAAACAAGGTCCAAATAGGCTTTCTAAAATAAATTATGCTTATTCACATTTTATACAATTTCGGCAGGATTGTAGTTGTATAACTTCTGACAAAGAAAACTTGCATTACCGGATTTCTTGTCGCCTTATACAACCAATTGGATTTAGCATCATACTTTATGAATATCTCTTAGACTCTTTCAAACGAACCCATCAACAATTCACAAGCTTTATACACGACCATATTATCATTACCCTACTTTATACACGGTATGTTAGAAACCCATTCAACATCTTCAATCTCAACGTTACAGATATCTAACAACTTGTTCAAACCAACACCTAATATGTTTACATCATCGCTTGTCAAGACATTTCATACAAACTTGTACACCATATGAACAGCTCTTACTATATACTATTATCTATCTTAAAAATATATTATTATTAAATGAAGTTGAAAACAGTTTGTCATCAGATCTGGGTTCTTATTTTTCAGTGAAGTTGATTCAACTAGTTTTGTGCCTCCAAAAATGCAATCCATCCTGAAAATATTCTTCATGCTCAACCTATTTGGTTTTGGACTGAATGCATTTGGTCAATACACTCAATTTAAATATGAAAATGGAAAAGTGAGTAGCGAAGGAATGATGCGCAATGGCAAACCGGATGGCTACTGGAAGACCTACTACCCCGATGGTGGAATGAAGAGCGAGGGAAGCAGGCTGGACTTCAAACTAGACTCCACGTGGAATTTCTACCGTGAGGATTCTACTCTGGAGAGAAGCATCAACTATAGAAATGATCTGAAGAATGGCCCGGAGAAAATCTATCTGGCTGAGGGCATATTGATTGAAGAATTTATAAATGAAAACGGTATTAAGAACGGTGAAGCAAAGTATTATTATGAATCTGGTGAGTTGAAAAAGGTGGTTAACTTCATCAACAATCGGGAGGAAGGAAAATCAACTGAGTATGATGTTGATGGAAGAATAATCACCTTGTTAATTTACCGCAATGGATTTATATACAGCGAAGAACGCATCAACAGGTACGACAGTAATAACAAACGTACCGGTATCTGGAGAGATCTGTATCCTGATGGATTGATAAAGGAAGATGGCAACTGGGCGAATGGATTGCGCAATGGTGTTTTCAAATTTTTCAACAAGAAAGGTGACCTGGAAAAGCTGGAGAAATATGAAGATGGTGTGCTGGTAATCGACGAAGCATCCACCGCAATCCTGGATATGCGAGAAGAGTATTACGACAACGGAAAAGTAAAAAATTCAGGTCCCTACAGACTGGGAAAGAAGCAAGGAAATTTTAGAGAATACGACATCAATGGAAACGCTATAGGTGGCGGGCTATATGACAATGATGTGAAGATGGGCGAAGGAATGATAGACAGTCTCGGACGCAGAGTAGGACATTGGAAATTATTTTATCCTCATGGTGAATTGAGAAGCGAGGGTGACTATATACAGGGAATGAAGGATGGACCTTGGTCGTATTTCTATGACAATGGGAAAATTGAACAGAAGGGTTCCTATCGAGATGATCTTCCACATGGTCAGTGGCAATGGTATTTCGTGGACGGTTCAATTCACCGCGATGAGTTCTACAGAAAAGGTAAAGAAGACGGCCATGCCATAGAATATGACTCACTGGGTGTAGTGATCAATGAAGGCGATTATGTAGATGGAATGAAATCAGGGAAGTGGAATCTCACCGTTAACGATCATCATGAAGAAGGAGAATACCAGGATGGCGAGCGCAATGGAGAATGGCTTTGGATTTACGGCAATGGAAAAAAAGCATTTCAAGGCGAGTTCCAAGCGGGTATTCCAGTTTCAAAGCACAAGTATTGGTACGACAGTGGACTATTGAAAATGATTGGTGGATATGAGGGAGGAGAGATGAATGGCAGGTGGGATTATTACGATGAACAAGGATTGCTTATATTACAGATTGAATATTCTGCGGGCTTGGTGACAAGAATCAACGGAAAAAAAATTAAACTACCCGAAAGAAAAGATAGCGAATAGATTTTATGCAAGAACTTTTAACGGAGATACTCAACCATCCGACAGATCTACTGGCACTCGCCGATTCCAAGGATCTGAAGTTAATCGCATGCAACAACAATCTGGAGAGATATCTCAACGTAAATGGACAAAGCTTCCAGGGAAAAAATATTTATGAACTACTTGGTTTAAACGTTTCCCGTGAAAAAACGGCTTTGCTGCTGAAACAACTGCACATTACGAATTTTTATGTAGACAAGGAAAGTGATCCCGAGAATCACTTATCCATGCATTTAGTGAATTGCAAGAATGATTTGTGCTGTGTGATACGCGTGAGCAGTTTGAAAATGAACAGTGCTCTGGCACAATATGATTACTTATTCAGAAAGAATCTAGCCGGTGTCTATAAATCAGATATTAATGGTGTATTGTTGTCATGCAATTCTGCATTTGCGGCTATTCTGGGATTCGAAACTCCAGAAGAATTGATAGGAAGAAACACACGTGAATTTTATAGATATCCACTCAAGCGCGATCTTTTTATTGAGCAACTAAAGGGTAATCCTATTCTGGTGAATTTCGAATTGGAATTGATGCGACAGGATGGTTCTGTAGCCTATTGTCTCGAGAACTCATACATGGAGAATATCGTCGGAGAAGTTGAAAAAATAAGTGGTACGCTCATCGATATTTCGGAAAAACGGGCATTCGAATTCGCACTGCAGGAAAGTGAGCAGCGCTTCAAGGCCATTTCATCTGTGTCCAATGAAGGTGTTGTCTTCAGTAACAATGGATTGGTTGCCGACTGCAATGATCAATTCGCTAGATTACTCGGTTATAGCACAAGCGTCGATATCATTGGCCATGAACTTGACGAGTTTATTTCGCCTTCGGATCTTCAAAGAATTCGAACAAGTGTCGGAATTTCATCTGCGAATAGGACAGAAATAAGAACGGTGGGATTGAATGGAAAGACTATTTTCCTGGAAATTACCGGCAGTTATTTTTTGTATCGTGGAGTGAAAACTTTAGCCCTGGTTGTTAGCGATATCACTACTGCTAAAAAAGTGGAGCTTGCACTGCAGCAAAGTGTTGTGAGCTTTAGAAGATTACTTGAAAATTCTCCCAATGGCGTCGTGATTCTTACCTCAGATAAGATTAAATATATGAACCACTCTGCTTGTGAACTGCTGGGTGTAGAGGATGAGGATGAATTGTATGATCTTGATTTTTTGACATTCGTCACGGAAGAGTACCGCTCAGAAATCAAAGCTGATTTACAAGAAATACGAGATGGATTAGAGATTGACTACAAGGAAATAAGGATCGATAGTAAGAATGGACACCCGGTAGATGTTGGTGTAAAATCGATTCTTACCGCATATGAAAACAAGCCATCCATACAGATAACACTGAACAACGTTTCGGCGAGACTGCAGCTGGTTCAGGAGCAGATTCGCATACGCTTTATTGAGGAAATCAATACAGCCTTGAAGGCAGAAATTGATGAGCACAAGAGAACGCAACAGAAGCTTGAGCTTGAAAGGCGAAGTGCCACGGAACAAAAAGGTAAGTTGGAATCTATTTTTAATTCAACGGAAAACCTGATGATGTGGACGATAGACACGGTGCACATCATTACCGCAATGAATAAGAATTTTGCTACCTGGATGCTTCGCTTTTTCAATGAGAAGGTATCACTGGGTGATAACATCATGACACTGCTCGAAAAGCATCTTGACGAAGATTTTTATCAAGGACAACTTCAGGCATTTGACAATGGATTTCGTGGAAGACCGCAGCAGTTTGAATTTCCATTGAGGAATAAAAATGGCGAGACAACCTGGCTGCAAGCGTTTCTCAATCCTGTATACGTGGACGGTAAGTTGGAAGAGCTTTCGTGTCTGCTTTACGACAATACGGAAAGAAAGGATTTCGATAAAAAAATCCGCGATTCTTTGAAGGAAAAAGAAGTTTTATTGCAGGAAGTACATCATCGTGTAAAGAACAATTTGCAGGTAATCTCTAGCATTCTCAACTTGCAAGCGTCTTATGTAAAGGATGAAAAAACGTTGGAGGTTTTGAGAGAAAGCCAACAACGAATCAAGAGCATGTCATTTCTTCACGAGACAATTTATCGCACAGCCGATTTCAATAAACTGGAATTCACCAATTACCTGCGATCAATTGTCAATAACCTCGTTCAAAGTTATCGTTCCAATGAATCACGCGTTTCGTTTGTCGATAAAATGAAAGTGGTTTATTTGAATCTCGATCAATCCATTCCGTGCGGATTGATGGTGAATGAATTGGTGAGCAATGCGCTGAAATATGCATTCAAAGGGCGAAAGGAAGGAAAGCTGACGATTTCGCTTAGTGAGAAAGATGACAACATCGAACTACTTATCAGAGATGATGGTGTTGGTTTACCCGATAATTTTAATTATGAAAAAACAGACTCGCTCGGCATTCAACTCGTGTATGCGCTACTTGAACAATTAGACGCTACGGTTCAGGTGGAGAGTAAAAAAGGAGCTTCGTTTTTAATTAGGTTTCAAAGAAAGTGATGAGGAAAACTACTACATTGGTCAAATATTAATCAACTAAACTTCACGTCATGGCTGTAAATATTCTAGTGGTTGAGGACGAAAGCATCGTTCGTAAAGACATCGAAAGAAGTCTCGAGAAACTCGGATACAACATCGTTGGTCACGCTGATAATGGCGAGAAGGCATTGGAGATTGCTCGCGCCATGAAACCGGATCTGGCCTTACTCGATATTCAAATAAAAGGAAATATGTCGGGTATTGATACGGCTGAGGCCATCAAGCAAGAGATGGATATTCCTGTAATTTATCTCACCGCATTCGCTGATGAGTCAACACTCAACAAAGCCAAACTGACCGAGCCACACGGCTATATTCTGAAACCATTCAAGGAAATAGACCTCCATACAACCATCGAAATGGCCATCCACAAGCATGGCAAGGAGCGTGAAGTGAAAGTGGAGAATGACCTGTTGAAATCACTCACGAATTTCAAGGCTTCGGCAAACTACTTGTTCATTAAACACCAATCCAAATTGGTTCGTGTGAATACCGCTGACATTTACTACGTTGAGGCACTAAAGGACTACATGCAAATCGTTACTGCAGATGTGAAATATACCATACACGCTACCATGAAAGACATTGAACGTAAACTTCCAAAGAGCGTATTTCAAAGGCTGCACCGGTCGTTCATCGTCAATATGGATAAGATTGCTTCCATTGCCGGCAGCGATATTGTGCTCATGGATGTGAACAAAGAAATTCCTGTCGGTGGAAATTATCGTGAACAATTCGGTGAGCGCATCAATGTATTGTAACTGATATTTTGTTTTGTAAAAAACATACAGAAGTGAACTTTTTCCGGGATTGTTATTTGAGCAAAATCACAACGCCGGTTTTATTTTTTATAGGTCCATCCGGTTCTGTGCGATATTCAAGTGACCATGGGTATGCACCATCCTGACCAATTTCACTATTCACAATACCATTCCAGCCGTGATGCAAGTCTTTGGTGGAAAACACTTGTATTCCCCACCGGTCGAAAATTTTCAGATGGTAATAAGTCAGTTCGAAGCCATATAGAATGGGTAGAAAAGTTTCATTGTGACCATTGTCATCTGGTGTGAAGGCAGTCGGAATGTGTATCAATTCTTCGGGTCTGATAACAATCAGTCTGCTGGTTGCGTCTCTGCATCCAAAAAGATTCCACACAGTTTGGGTGATGTAGTAAGATCCGTTCTCTTCATAAAAATGACTGCCTTCTTCAAACGATTCAATCTCATCATCACCAAAATTGTATTGCCATGTTGTAACATCATCGCTTGATGTATTCCCAACTTCAATCAAGGGATTGGAAGCCCACGCATGCTCTTGCGCAGTAAATCCGGCTGTGGGTTTTGGATAAATGATGATGCCGCTGTTCGTTGTAGAATCGGCAGTACATCCGTGATCCGAGGTAGCCTGCAGTGTTACATTGAAGGATGCAGCCCACGGCCATTCAAGCTCAGGATTTTGTTCAGTGCTTACAACGTTATTGTCGAAGCGCCACTCCCACTCAACAATATTTGACGGTGCATCCACACTGCTCAAATCAAGTAGAGAAAAGGGTGAATCTTCACAGACATGTGATGAATCTATCACAAAATCTACAACAGGTAATGAATAGACACGAATGGAATCGCCCCACTCACTAACGCATCCTACATTGCTTGTTGCTGTGTAATGAATGTTATAGACTCCTGTATTCTCGTAAAAATTGTCGGCGGTACTTCCGCTTTCATCCGGATGGCCATCACCAAATTCCCAAACTTCTGAAACCACACCACCGATAGGTATTGTGGTGTTGGAAGTGAAAATAGACTCAACGCCAAAACAGTTGTTCTCCATATTCAATGAAACCACAGGTGCCGGCCGGACCATAACACTGATCGTCTTGCTTTCATCACAACCAAAACTGCTGATAGCCGTTAACGTCACCGGAGTTGGCCCCCAATTATTGAAGGTATATTCAATTGAATCCTGCGAAAGCATCGTTTGATTTTCTATAGTCCACAACCATGCAACTAGTTGATCGCTTTCAATGGAACTTTCATCCACAAAAGTTTGCGGAGTGTTTTGACAAGCAATATTCGGAGAGAACATCACATGTGGAACTGGATGAATGTAGACCGAACTATCGCGTGTAGTGACGCATCCGTATTCACTAGTTGAAATGAGGCTAATCGCGTGAGTTCCGCTCGTAGGAAAGAATACAGGCTGCGGCGCATATTGTAAACTTTGTCCACCGGTGCCAAAATTCCAAAGGGATTGGGAAATAATTCCTTCCGGCATTGTAGAGAGATTTTGAATGTGCAATCCAATGTCAAGGCATTCTTCAGCAAATTCAAATTGTGTGTCCGGCATCGGTCGAATATTCAATACTGCACTATCTACATCCACGCAACCGAAGTTATCAGTGAAAGTGTATTGAAATTCGTAATGTCCAAATCCGACAGAGGAGTCGAAGGATGTGATGGTATCAGCTCCGAACGTATAAACACCTCCGGGCGGCAATGCGCTGTCAATGGAAATGTTTCCGACGTTTTCACACACATCGTTGAAGTCATTGAAAATCGCAAACGGCAATGGGTGAACGTAAATCCAATCAGAAGCAGTATCTGTACATTGAAACAGATCTGTGTATCTATAAATGACTTGATAATTTACAGAGCCCGGCATTGATGGATTGAAAGTGTCAATCACGTTTCCGTCGAGGGTATAAACTCCCGGTGGATCATTCGGAAAACCCTGGGTCAATTCTATTAGTGCATCATTGAAACATACAGTTGAATTCATGTCGAAGGAAACTGCAGGAAGATCTTTTACCTCCAGCAAAATTGTATCTGTTCTAATACAATCCGCATAGTATCCCGTGACGATGTATGTTGCGTCATCAAACGGATGCAGCAGAAACTCGTTGTTGTTATTTCCTTGCGATAGTAAAGAGGGATCTTGCCATAGAAATGACGAGCCATTAGTGATGCTCATATGCAAGGTGTCGCCAAAGCAGATGTATGAAGGAACGGAATATCCAAGCTCAAATTCTTCCACTACAATAGGCTGCTCACAACCGATAAGTACGGGACAACCATTGGGATCGGTCATGATGACTGATGGACAATAGGTGCCGTGCGTGAGATAGGTGTGAGTCGTTATGGTATTACCCGTTGGATCGCCTGAACCGTCGTTAAAATCCCAGAAGTAGCTGAAGTATGTATCGTTGATGTTGAACGCGGAAAATGACGCATCAAATGGTGCACAGGCTGCCGTGTCCAGTAATTGTGAGAAGGGTCCAATTTGATTTCCATAGTTGAATATATCCGGAACAGTTAGACTATCCGTACAACCAAAGTTGTTGGTCACTTTCAATTTCACGTCATACACACCTATTGGGTATGTGTGATTGGGAGTCATTCCAAATCCAATCTGATCGTCGCCGAAATTCCATAATGAAGTGACGACTGTTCCCGGTGTTGTATTCACGAACTGCACACCGTAAAGACAGTTTACAATTACATCACTATGCGTAAATGATACAACTGGATTCACAACGCTAATCGCATTTGGATTGCAAAGTGTGCGAGTACAACCCGCGTTGTTATTGGCTGTGAGGCATACTTCATACACACCGTTTGCATTGTAAGTATGCGCTGGCGCATTGAGAACACTTGTGTTACCTGAACTCGAAGGATCGCCAAAATTCCACGCGTAGGTTGTTCCCGCCGGACCTGTTGATGCATTGATAAACTGAACAACATTTCCTGCACATGCGGGATTGCTGCCTGCGGAGAAACTAACAAGTGGCGGTAAGACAGCTGTTATAGTTTGTGTCACCGTCGATGAACAACCAAGCGCGTCAGTTGCAGTGAGCGTGGCACTCAATGGCTGGGAATAATTGTATGGCGGAGAAAAAGTATGCGTGGGATTTTCGTTGCTGCTGGCAGCTCCATCACTGAAAACCCAACTCCATGTTTCAAGTCCTGAAAGTGTTGGCTGAAACGCAAAATTCACCGAGTTGCAAACGTCAACGGGCGTCGTTGTGAATGTTGCGAAATCAGGATTTGCAGACACGTGAATTACATCATCATAGAATTGCGAAGCAGAACAGCCATTGGCATCAGTGGTTGAAACCATGATATCGAAATATCCACCTTGTTCAAACACCACTGATGGCCATTCGAAATAGTCGGGGCTGGTGAATTCATACGTAAGTGTGAGGCTGTTGTGCGTGTGATTGATGGTCCAGTATGAACCATTTTCCACCCAGTCGGCGGTGATGTGATCTCCGTTTCCTATCAATACATCCCAATGTGGATTGTACACTTCGCTGCCCAGTGAAACATTCAAAGGTGGGCACCCGGTTGTGGGTGCGAAGGTCATGTTTGCATTGGCATCGCTGACGGAAATTTCAACAGACAGATAATCTGGGCAATTCGAACCGGCAGCATAAGCGGACAGCACAACGGTGTACGTTCCCCCTAGAGCAAATGTATGCGTCGGATTGGGGTCATTGGAAAGAAGTGGACTTCCATCACCAAAATCCCATACAATGGAATCTGCACCAATGGAGATATCCACAAATTCCGCTTGAAGCTGACCGCAAACAACCGAGTATTCGAAGACTGCAACAGGCGGTTCTACGTAAATGAAATTCTCAAACGTTTGCATGATGTTACACGCACCGTTGAATACAGTTAGCGAAACATTGAACCAACCGGTATCGGGATAGTCATGAGTAAGGCAGTCTGTATTGAGCGGCATAATCACCCAACCGCTTCCGTCGAAGAAGTTCCACGAGAAAGTATTTCCTGGTTGATTGCCAACACAAAATTCCACCGGCTGTCCTGCACATGTGGTATCTGTGGAGGCAGTAAATGTTGCGTCAACGTTGGTAAGAACATTGATCGGCATTGTATTCATAAAAGTTGCCGTGCATCCGGAAACTGTAACAATGGTGAGGGT
>JAYTOA010000010.1:0-27604 GCA_043748015.1 Flavobacteriales bacterium | reverse complement strand
GATTCCGTCAAACTGAAAGGCATGGTGGTGAACATGGATCTGATCACCTTCGCTCCCAACATTGTGATGCGCGAAGCAACATTGATGACAGGCACGATTGAACTCAAGTATGATAGAAACCCATTGATTCGAAAGGATGGCGACCATGTTCAAACCATTCTCGCTGAAGATTTAAAACACCGACCTACAACACACGGCGGTAAAATTTCCAGCATCGTTGCATCGATGTCTTCTGACTTCAAACCCGCTGTTGACGGTGGCGGTATGTCGGTGCGCGGCAGCAGAGAAGGTGGCGTTCTCTACTTTATCGACGGAGTGAAAGTGCGCAATTCAGAAGTGGCGGTGCCTGCGTCGGGCATCAGTTCAGTTTCTGTCTATAGCGGCGGAATTCCCGCAAAATATGGAGATACAACAGGTGGCGTCGTGATCGTCAACACGAAAAGCTACACAGAGGATTACTATGAAAAGCTCAATCAATAAACAGTTCATTAGTTAGGTTAGGAAAACCTGAGGGCCGCCGACCAAACGTGGTCGGCGCCCTTTCATTAAATTTGACTCACATGTAGATTTAGAAAATTGCTCTTCAGTAAAAAAATATCGCAACTCACCGACATCGAACTGCTCGACAAGTACAAGCAGGACGGAAGAAGTATGTGGGTTGGTGAACTCTACAGTAGATACAGTCACCTCGTTTTTGGTTTGTGCTTGAAATATTTGAAGGATGAAGAAAATGCGAAAGATGCCACGCTGGCAATTTTCGAAAAGCTGATCACCGATTTGAAAACGCGCGAAGTGGCAACGTTTCAACATTGGTTATATACAGTAAGTCGCAATCAATGCCTGGAAATTCTGCGACTTGCAGGCCGAGAAGAAAAACGAAAAACAGTTTATCATCATGAAAATGCAGTGAACATTTTTCAAGAAGTGAATGCACCAAGTTTTGCAGAAATGCGTGAGGCGGGTTTGAACAGATTGGAACGCGCCATTGCTAATCTTGAAGACGATCAACAAAAATGTGTGAATTTGTTTTATATACAAGAAAAGAGTTATAAGGAAATAGCAGAAACCACCGGCTATTCGCTGGGAGAAGTAAAAACACATATTCAGAATGGCAAGCGAAATTTGCGCTTGCTGCTCGACTCAAAAAATGAAAAGTAATCTTGAACATAGCGCATTGCCAACGGCGGATGAGATCAGACGCTATCACGAAGGTGAGCTAGATCCGCATCGTGCGCACGAAATCGAAGTGCTCTCGCAAGAAAATCCGCTGCTGGCTGAAGCGCTTGAGGGCTTCTCGGCAACTCCCGCATATGCGACAGTGCCAGCGATCAACGCTGCCATTGCACAGACGGTTGGTATTGCTGGTACCGGGACTTCTGCCGCTGCGTCCCTCGTAGGCGCTTCCACTCCTTGGTGGCATCTCAACGGTTGGATGATCGGGTTGATTGTTGGCTCCGCTGCTGCTGTTGGCACAACCCTCTATATCTCAAATGATCAAAACACGGAACAAAAAATTACAAACGATTCTGAAAAAATTGATTTGGTTGTGGTTCAATCGACAACTAATTCAAACGAACAATCAATTCCCCCCATCATTTCAGAGAATACAACCTCAATCAAAATTGAAGCACCAAAAAACGTTGATAAAGTTGCCTTGAACAATTACGCCTCCCGACCAACTGCTCAAGACATTTCAGTGATAGATGGCTCGAAACAGGATGTATTGCCACGACCTGTCGAAGATGAAAATACATTGCCTAAAAAGTCTTCTACTGTGGCCATCAAAATCATGCACATTCTCAATTACAAACTGGCCGATTACACAGAAATCAGAACAACAAAGTGGGACAAGTTCTCGCTTGATGAAGTTGGGTTGCCAGCGAATTATGGCTCTTTCGAAGAGAGAAAAAAATACCTCGACGAACATCCTGAAAAAGCAACGCCTTATGTAGAATACATTTCACAATGCATCAAAGCATTTGATGACGCCAAATACAAATTGGCCATTCAGCGTTTTGGTGTTGTACTGAAAGAATATCCCGATGATGTGAATGCGCAGTTTTATTCCGCAATGAGTTTCTATCACACTTCGGAATTCGAAAAAGCCATTGCGCTTTTTGCAATGTCGGAAAAAAACATGATCAAGACTTTTGATGAAGAGTCCATGTTCTATCACGCAAAATCACTCAAAGCACTCGGAAGAATTGAAGAAGCCAACGCCAAATTAGAAAAGGTGATTCTTAGGAATGGATTCTATATTGAAAATGCGTTGAAGGAAATTTCGGGGGAGGAGTAGGTGAGAAAAAGATCTTCTCGAATAAATCATCATCCAACAAAAAGAAACGAGTTTCATTCAAACCCTTTTTGAGATCCCTCACTTCGTTTCGGGATGACAGAGTCTTGAGTTCAACAGGATAGGAAAGGCGCGCTTCGCGCGCCTTTCCTATCCCCCCTGCAATAGTGCGGTTGTCATCCCGAAACGAAGTGAGGGATCTCATTGAAAATCCTCTTAGAATTTTTCAAGTCTGAATGATGCGCCCTACCTGATAAACGTAATTTTCTTTACATCACTCGCGCTGCCATCTGATGTCGTAACAAAGACCATGTAAACACCAGTCGCAGGTTTGGTACCATCGTTTTTCAAACCATTCCAAACTGCACGGCCACCCTCGCTTTCCGTTTCAAACATGATATTCCCTTGTATGTCCGTGATCTTCACACTTGTGTTGTACGCCAATCCATCAATGGTAATGATGCCATCGTAATCAGGTTGAACGGGATTTGGAAACACGCGCACGTTCGACATATCTGCATCGAAGTTTGTTGCCGTTGAGAAAAATCCCATTACACCTTTTTCCGTTGCAAAGAAAACTTCTCCGTCACTGTGATTGATGGCGATATCGTATACCGTGTTCGACAAGAGCGGACTGTTCTCTTGTGTGAAATGAAAAATCTGACGCAAGCCGTCATCACTGAATAAATAAACACCGCTGTTTTGTGTGCCAATCCATTTTCTATTGCTGCCATCTATCTCAATGCAATTGATGATTTCAGTTTCAAGAAGTATTTGAATATTGCCGTCTTGCTCTATCAAAATTTGTTCGGAATCAAAATTCTCTCCCGAAAAAATAGCGTCAGGATTGTAGAAAATCGAAAGTCCGGATGTTGTACCTACCCACACTTCACCATCGAGATCTTCTTGCAAGCACAACACATCCACTGAGGGAAGTTTGCCATTGCCTACTGTTTCATTCAACAGTTTAAAACTGTCATCACTGTATGTGCCAAGCGTTCCATTGTTGTTCAACACCAAGACTCCGCGACCTGCTACCACCGTCCATACAAATCCATTTTCCGTGATGATGATGTCGCCGATCTTTTCATTATTTCCAACAACAGGACTAAAATTATAATCGTAAAAACTCCCGCTGCGATCATAGGCATGCACTGCCCTCGGTGTGTAGCTGTTGGAACACCACAGCACACCATTTTTGTCAAATGCAACGCCGGCAACACCTGTCCAACCTTCTGCCCAGTTGAAACCGGAACCATCCGGACCATTCGACTCAGTACCGTTGCGCGTTGCACCATCAAGAGTTGTTGCATTTACTTCAATCAAACCATCATCCCATGAACCTGCAAAAACACGGTTGTTGTTCAGCGGGTCCACCGCCACATCCATGAAGTCTATCACGTGCCCATTGAACGCATTGAAATTACCACCCGCATTCGCCAATGTATCCGATTCAAAATGCCGCCATGCTCCGCCAACAAAACCAGAAAGACCTGTAGTGTTGTAAAGGTTTCCCCAATATGGGAAAACGCCGCCATGCGCAATCCAGATGTTGTTATTGTATGCTCCAATTCGACGTGAATCGGCTGTCCGCGGACCGTCTGGTTTTATAATCACATCCTGACTTCCATCAGGCTGTTTCATCCACATCAATCCTGAAAATTTATCCGCAGACCAAATCTCTCCGAAACTTCCAACGATGCAATTCTTGGAGTGAATCAATCTGCCGGCCACCATTGACACGACATTGGTAAATCCAAAATCTATATGACTTACCATGAAAGCAAAATTCCCCGACACAGTAAACCATTCGCCATTCGACCACATCTGATTGATGCGATACAAAGGCATAGCGCTCTGTTGCTCCCAATCTCCACCTCCCAAATTCTTCTTCCAGAGAATATCACTCTCATACTCAGGTATGGAAATCAACATGTGATTGTTGTAGAATTCTATGTGCTGAACAGTTGAGTCCGCAGGCAATCCTTCCATCAACGACCAGTTTTGGAAATTCGCAAGAAATGTATTGTTGATGTCAGCTGTTTGTAATCCTGTTTCTGTTGCGGCATATAAAGTGTTGTCATGAATGGCCACGTCGAGCACTTTCACCGGCCCTCCATTGGTTCCAATGAAATAAGTTTCCTTCACTTCTTTGCGTACCATATCGAGAACAACTATTCCAAATCCTGTGCTGAGATAAACGCGATTGCCGTATGGCAGAATATCGTAAATGGCTTTGTCGCCTATTACACTGCTGAATTTGATATCCGGAATATTAAATCCTGATTGAGAAGTAATGAGATCAATGTTTCCGTTTTCATAACCGACTATCACAAGTTTACTTATCGGATCATATTCCATTGCGGTAATTCCAACATCGGTAAGTAGTATCGCTTTTGATATCCGCGTGATCTCATTCTCTGCGGGATTGAACGTGAAAATAGAATACGGTGTTGCACAAAAAATCAAGTTATCAGCCTGACAAACATCCACGCAATCGCCATAAGGTAAATGATCACGCCACGTTCCGATGCTGAATTGTGCGTTGATGGTAGCCGTACTCAAAAGGAGTGTTAGGCAGATTAACAGTGGTAAGCGTGTATTCATCAATGATTTTGTTGCCGGCAGTGAACGCAGCATTTGCAAAAATGGTATGTAATCCATGAAATTCCGTTGACTTATTTTTCCAAGTGATGATCCGCACTTCTTTCATTTTACACAAAATTTCACGCAAGGAATTTTGGATGTTGTTTTGTGAATGCACATGAGATCCGCCTGTAGCGGCTATTTCTAAGGTTTTATCTAGCCAATTGATTGAACACACGCTGAATGATTTTCTGAAATTCTTTGCGTGGAATTCTGTGTGTAACCTCAAAACTTGCAAATATCACCGTAAAACGTAAAAACGAAACCGTTCATTCATTACACCTCTGAGACACAAATCAACTTGCGACTTTAGAGGAAGCTATCTCATTCCTAAAAGGGAATTTTTACAACCTTAAAATCTATTCGCTATGAGTAACAAAGCTTCCGACAATCTGCATCGCCTGGTGAAAAGCATGACCAAACCAGAGAAACGATACTTCAAAGTTTTCTCTTCCAGACATATCATCGGTGACTCTAATAATTATCAATTGCTATTCGACGCAATTGATAAACAACAGGAATATGACGAGTCCAAACTGATGAAGAAATTCTCAGGAAAATCCTTTGCCGGTAGATTTTCCATCGCGAAAAACAGATTGTATGCCGCGCTTCTTCGAAGTCTGGATTCATTTCACAGCAACAGTAGTGTCGATGCTCAACTTCAACGACAACTTCATTCTATAGAAATTCTCTATCACAAATCACTTTATGATCAGTGCTTGAAATTGTTACACAGCGCGCGTAAGGTTGCCGAGCGACAGGAGAAACTTACCATTCAAGTGGAGATAGATAAGTGGGAAAAGAAAATTCATGAGAAAAATAATTATGAAAGTCTCGAAGGAAAAAAACCACTGGAACGCATTCTTGAAAGCGATCGCAAACTGACGGAAACTCTTCACACTTACAATGAATTGTGGTATATCAAAAGCCGAATCTTTTCACAACTATACCAACACGGTAAAGTGCGCAACGAAGAAGAACTTCAACAACTAAAACGCATCATTGATGAAGCCGCCGAAAAATTGAACGGCAAAATTGCCGGTGCGGAAAACATGTATATGTTGAATCACATTCACAGCGCTTATCACTTCAGTCTTGGCAATTACATTGAGTGCTATCCATACCTTCTCGACAATCTAAAATTGATTGATAAGAAACCGCATCTCTTCAACGAAGAACCAAATATTTACATCTCTGTTCTGACAAATACAATTTATGTCGGAATGCGATTGGGCAAATGGAATGAAGCTTTAAAGAATGTAGAGAAGTTGCGAAACCTTCCTGAAAAACTGGCGCTTCAAACGAACGAAGATCTCGAATTGCGCTTGTTCTCTTTGGCGAAAAGCACAGAACTCACTTTGTATGCGCAAAGTGGAGAATTCGAAAAAGGCATTGAATTGATTCCGGAAATTGAAGAAGGTCTTGAAAAGTTCTCGGAAAAATTAAGCTCTATCAGAAAGGCACATTTCTATTTCAACATCGCAGTTATTCATTTCGGACTTGAACAGTTTCATGAGTCGCTGAAATGGATCAACCAACTGCTCAACAATGTGGAGATTGATAAAACGCGCGACATTCACTGCATGGCGCAAATTCTCAATCTTGTAATACACCTCGAACTTGGAAATAAAAGCTTGTTGCCTTACGCATTGAGAAGCACGCAACGCTTTCTTGAAACAAGAAAAAAAGTTTACAAATTCGAAGAGGTCATTTTGAATTTCATCAACGATTCATTGAAAAAAAGACAAGACAAATCACTGGATGAAATGTATACCGAACTTGTCCCTGCCTTGGAAACATTACGCAATGACACATTCGAAAGAACCGTGTTTGAATATTTCGACTTCCTCGCATGGGCGAGAAGTAAAGTCAACGGAAAAAAATACAGAGATCAACTTGCCGCGTAGTACATTTTACTGAAACGCATTCCAGCCTTGTGCCTTCAGTTCAACCGCTTCACCTGATCGTGTAATGAGTCGACATCCATAAGTGTCGTGGGTTGCATGTCCAATCACCGTAAGATTCGGATTGCCTTTGATTTTGTTGAAGTCACTTTGTTTAATGGTGAAAAGCAATTCATAGTCTTCACCGCCATTCAAAGCGCATGTTGTTCTGTCGAGATGAAATTCATCCGCTGCTTCAATTGTCCTTGGCGACACAGGAATTTTTTCTTCATATAAATCAAAACCAACCGAACTCTGTTCTGCAAGATGCTTGATCTCCGATGCGAGTCCATCAGAAATATCAATCATGGATGTCGGCTGAACCTCAAGCCTGTTAAGCAATTCAACAATGTCCTTGCGCGCTTCCGGTTTCAACTGTCTTTCCAAAATGTAATCGTAACCTCCAAGTTCCGGTTGTGTTCCGGGTGCTTCTTTGAAAACGTTTTTCTCTCTTTCCAAAACTTGCAAGCCCATATAAGCTCCACCAAGATCGCCGCTTACTACAAGCAAATCACTCTCGCGTGCACCGCTTCGTGTCGTGATTTTTTCTTCGTCGGCGAAACCAATGGCTGTAATTGAAATTACCAATCCGCTTGTGCTTGTTGTCGTATCACCGCCAACTATATCTACTCCGTAGTGATGACAAGCATTGAACATTCCCGCATACAATTCTTCTATTGCCTCCAACGAAAAACGATTGCTTACTGCTATGGAAACCGTTATCTGTTCCGGTGTTGCATTCATCGCATAAACATCGCTGAGATTGGCAATGACACTTTTATAACCGAGGTGTTGCAATGGAACGTACATCAGGTCGAAGTGAATTCCCTCGACAAGCATGTCTGTGGTCACGACAACTTTTTTGTCATGTGGCACAGAAATAATTGCCGCATCATCTCCTACTCCTTTCAATGAAGATTTATTCTTCAAAAGAATGTTTTCTGTAAGGTGTTTGATAAGTCCGAATTCGCCCAATGCCGCTAATTCTGTTCTGCTTGCTTCCTCCATATTCGTTGTGCTCTTAATTGCTTTGCAAATTTGAGACATCCATGTCTCTTGTCTCCGCTAATTCTTTCACACCATTTCATAGCGATGAAATCACGTCACAAAAATTCACGCGAGAATTTCTGCATCCACAGAAAGTCTTATGTCTTTCACCATAAGTTGAATCGCCTTTTTACCGTTCCATTCGTTTTCATCCACAGTAAAAAGCAGATCTATTTCTTGATCATTCTGAAGCGCATGATTCCAATTTCCAAGATCAAACCCAATACCCGCCATCTCCAATCGCGATTTATTCTTCTGCATCACGTGCAGTTTCAAATGCGTATTCTGATCGCCTACTGTCTTAGTGTATTTCGCGTTAGATGCTTGTGTAGCCAGAAATACAGGATGCATATTTCCCGGTCCGAACGGCGCAAACTGTTTTAGGATATTATGAAACGATGACGTGATCTCATCGAATTGTATTTCGTCATTGTAGGAAATGGTCGGAAAAGGTTTGATGCCCTTCAGCATCTCCTTGACAACTGCATCAAACTTTTCTTTAAACGCGCCGAAGTTCTCTGAATGCATCGACAAGCCCGCCGCCATTGTGTGTCCGCCAAACTGAATCAGCAAGTCAGTACAAGCAGTCAACGCAGCAAAAATGTCGAGACCTTCAATCGATCGTGCGCTTCCCGACATCACTTCGCCATTGTCCACGAGCACGATGGTTGGTTTGTAGTGTAGCTCTACAATGCGCGAAGCAACAATTCCAACTACGCCTTTGTGCCATGTTCTATCGGCGACTACACATGAAAAAGAGGATTCTGTATTTGGATCTTCTGATACCTGTGCTAACGCCTCTGTGGTAATTGCCTTGTCCAGACTCTTGCGCGTTTTGTTGTTCTCTTCTATCAATTTGCTCAGTCGTCGCGCTTCATCCCCGTCGTCGCAGAGGAGCAATTCAACTGCTTGTTTTCCACTGAAAATTCTTCCTGCAGCATTGATGCGAGGTGCAAGTAGAAAGACGACATCAGTAATCGTCATTTCTGTTTTCTTGAAGCCCGCCTGCTCAAGCATGGCGGCTATTCCAGGTCGTCGTTCCGCAGCGAGTTGTTTCAAACCGTAGTGCGCAAAGACACGGTTTTCGTCCACCATCGGAACAATATCGGCGCCAATAGAAATCGTTAGCAAGTCTAAGTATTGATATAATTTTTCCTGTGGAATATCATGCTGGGAACAGAATGCTTGCAACATTTTAAAACCAACACCACAACCACTTAAACCTTTGAACGGGTATGCACAGTCGTCGCGCTTGGGGTCCAGAATAGCCACCGCTGGCGGCAATTCGGCAGGCTGGTGGTGATCACAAACTATTACATCGATGCCATATTCTACTGCTTTCTTTATTTTTTCTCCATCGCGTATGCCACAATCCAGCGTAATGATCAATTGAAACTGCTCTTGTTTTGCAAATTCAACTGACGCAAATGAAAATCCATATCCCTCGGTATATCTGTCGGGGATGTAATAATCACAGTTCACTCCAAGATGCTTCAGGAAAGAAAAAACGACTGTAACCGCAGTAGTTCCATCAACATCATAATCTCCGTAAACGAGCACTTTCTCACTCTGATGTACCGCCTGGGTAAGCCGCTCCACGGCCTTGTCCATGTCTTTCATGAGAAAAGGATCATGTGTGTCATCCAGCTTCGGACGAAAAAATCTCTTCGCTGATTCCAGATTCGTTACATCCCTTGACGCTAGTATTCGCAACAGAACAGGCGAAATATTCATGTCCTGAGCAAGTTCTGCCACAATTTTCGCATCCGCCATTTCTGTTTTCACCCACTTCTTTTCCATTGCGCATAGTTATTTAAAAATCTACAACTACACGCGGAATAAATTATTCCGGTTATGCCATTTTAGTGAAAATCAAGAAATCAACAATTAATTGGTGACTCAATGCAACCCAAGACATTGTCAATTCGACTTGTATTAGTACTTTCGAAACCTGTTAATAAAAATTCTCATGAGACTAAGAACATACATCTTCATTTTTCTCACTGCTTTATCAGGCACAGTTTTCCTTGCAAGCTGCCTCAATGAAGAAAACAAAATACCACCTAACTGTTACGATGGCCTTTTAAATAACGGCGAAAACCCTCAAGGGTTTACGAATGCCTCAGGAGCTGTTATGTTTGATTGTGGTGGCCCTTGCACACCTTGTGACCATTGCGTAAATGGCGTTTTTGAACCATGGGAAGATGAAGATTGGAGAGATTGTGGTGGCGAATGTCCTCCATGTGTTGCATGCAACAATGGTATCCTCGACGCCGGCGAAGTGGGTATCGATTGCGGTGGTGATTGCGATGGATGCGAATTGCTTTGCAATGATGGCTTGCTGAATGGTCTTGAAGATGCAATTGATTGTGAAAATGAAACCGATCCGCTGCCAGGCGGTTGCGAATATTGCCCTACTTGTATTGACAATATACTCAATGGAAGCGAAACGGGTATTGACTGCGGCGGCCCTAATTGTGAGCCGTGCTGTTCTACAGGAAACTGCACGAATGGCTTGACAGATGGTGCGGAATTCAACCTCAACTGTGGTGGAAATATCTGTCATGATTGTCCTGATACGCTCACCTGGAAAATTGGAACGCAAGCTTATTTCACTCCTTCAATATTGATCGTGAAGAATCAGACACCTACAATTCTTGCATACACTGATTGTCCTGCTTTCAAAGTTGGAGGAACTCCTCTTGCTACAGGTGCTCTTTCTTTACTCGTAACG
The DNA here is from genome assembly GCA_043748015.1 of Flavobacteriales bacterium. Taxonomy (GTDB): domain Bacteria; phylum Bacteroidota; class Bacteroidia; order Flavobacteriales_D; family Sanyastnellaceae; genus JAIBBG01. The sequence goes on along the minus strand of JAYTOA010000010.1, from coordinate 16,941 downwards.
GAACCCGCAAATGGATGGACAGCCAACTTTGGAGTCCCTCTCATATTTCCCCCGCTTGATCCAACAGAGTATACGGTAGCTTTCACCGATGATACTGGTGAAGTGTATTCATCAAGCTTCCTTGATGGTTCAGGTAAGATTACTATGATTAAAGTGGCAAGTATTGTTATTCCAGACGACAATTTTGACGGATGTCATAAACCAGCCGGACTCTACGAATATTATCGTGGTACTTTCTCTGGTACACTGAAAAGTATGAATGCAATGCTGCCACCTCAGAATTGCTCATTGGGCTCCTTCCAGGTGACATTCTTTACTCCATAGAATTCGAATTGATAACTGATATTAAAAGGGCTGCGGTTGCAGCCCTTTTTCATTGTACACGCAGATTTCAGTGGCGCGCAAGAACAAGCTAACAAACATTTCATATTCGAAATGGAGCTTGCTCTTCTGGTTTTATGCCTGAGTATGGCATAAGGACTCCTGATTTTCAGGTACAAACATTTTGACTTCCAACAGTCACGCGTATATTTGCACCCCTCAAATTTGGAACGCCTCCCACATGACTGACATGGTGAAAATATTGGCCGGATCTGCATCTCAACACCTTGGTGAATCTATCGCCCGGGAATTTGGTGTCTCTTTAGGCAATGTGATCATTCAGCGTTTTAGCGATGGCGAATTTCAACCTTCAATTGAAGAGACTGTTCGCGGCAAAGACGTCATCATTATTCAATCAACCTTTCCACCAAGCGATAATTTGATGGAATTGCTGCTTTTGATTGACGCTGCGAAGAGAGCTTCTGCACGAAGAATTGTTGCCGTGATGCCTTATTTCGGTTTGGCAAGACAAGACCGCAAAGACAAACCACGCGTTGCAATTGGAGCCAAGCTCGTTGCCAATCTGCTCACTGCTGCAGGTGTTGATCGTGTGATTACAATGGATCTTCACGCTGAACAGATACAGGGATTTTTCGAAGTGCCCGTTGATCACTTGTATGCATCAACCATCTTCGTCCCATTCCTGCAAAGTCTTAACATTCCCGATTTGCTCATAGCTGCTCCGGATACAGGTGGAACGAAGCGTGCGAACGCTTACGCAAAGCTGCTTGGAAGTGATCTCGCTATTTGCTATAAGCAACGCAAAGTTGCAAACAAAGTCGATAGCATCACGGTGATTGGTGATGTGAAGGACAAAAACGTAGTGATTGTAGATGATATGGTAGATACTGCCGGCACCTTGTGTAAAGCGGCAGACGTTATGCTGGAAAACGGAGCAAAATCCGTTCGCGCACTGTGCACACACGCTGTCCTTAGCGGAGATGCCTACGAGCGCATCGAAAAGTCTTCACTTATTGAAGTGATTGTCTCTGATAGTATTCCAATTAAGGAAGGAAGACCAAATGACAAAATCAAAGTATTGAGTGTTTCAGGACTTTTCAGTGGAGTACTACACAACCTCATGGAAAACAAGAGTATTAGTTCAAATTTTATTATATCATAATTATTTAAATCAAAATCAAATGAAACATGTCTCATTGAGCGGTTCTCGCAGAGAGAACGTAGGAAGAAAAGGCGCATCGGAATTGCGTAAAAGTGGTCGCATTCCGGGAGTTATTTATGGTGGTGAAACACAAGTTCCATTCAGCGTCAAGCGCAACGACTGGGATAAAATCATAAGCCGTCCGGATACTTTGCAAATCAATATTGAAGTGGATGGCAAAACTTTTCCAACCATTATTCAGGAGTCGCAGCAACATCCCGTGACTGATCTAATCACTCACATCGATTTGCTCGAACTTGTTCCAGGGAAACTCGTGAAAACAACTTTGCCCATTCGTCCAACGGGTGCTTCAGAAGGTGTGAAGAGTGGTGGTAAACTGATTCTTAACTACCGCAAAGTGCGCATCATTGGTATGCCAGAGAGCATTCCTGATGACATCCCATTGGATATCACAAATCTTAAAATTGGTGATATGATTCGCGTGAAAGACATCAAAATTGAAGGTTGCACGGTGTTAGAAGCTGAAGCTTCTGCTGTTGTATCTGTTCAGGTTACGCGTGCTTCTATGGCTGATGCTACAGCTGCCGCTGCTGCTGCTGCAGGTGATAAAAAGAAATAATCACTCAAAACCGGGTTTCAACTTTGAGGCCTGAGCATTTGTTATGAAATATCTCATTGTGGGTTTGGGTAATATCGGAAACGAATATGCCAACACTCGTCATAACATAGGATTTATTGCATTGGACGCCCTTGCTGGGGCGTCCAATGTTGTTTTTACCAGCGAACGATATGCAGATAAAGCTGTGCTCAAGCACAAAGGTCGGACCTTCGTTCTGATCAAACCAACAACTTACATGAATCTCAGTGGTAATGCTGTCAGATATTGGTTGCAACATGAAAAAATTGAGATCGAAAACATGCTTGTCATCACCGATGATCTGGCATTGCCTTTCGGTAAATTGAGAATGCGCGCACAAGGCAGTGACGGCGGTCACAATGGGTTGAAACACATCAACGAAATACTCGCCACACCCAATTATGCGCGGCTTAGATTCGGAATCAATTCTTTATTTTCCAAAGGTCAGCAAGTAGATTATGTCTTGGGTGAATGGAATGAAGAGGAACGCAAAACGCTCGACTCACATGTCGACGAAACATGCAAGGCGATATTGAGTTTTGGGTTGATTGGTATTACTAGAACCATGAACCTGGTGAACACCAGAAAAGACTAAGGCAAGCGGACTTGCTCTCCTACAATACGGTCATAAAGGCGTTCGATTCTTCCAACGATTCCGCCTCGGTCCGTTTTTCTCTTTCTCACGTCACTCTTTACTTCAAACCTGCCCAGCTTCATGTGCAGAATATCTGACTGTATTCCGCATGTTCTTTCCAAATGAACTTCTTCTTTTGTCTTCATTGAAATTTTATCTACTTGCTTTTCTACAAATGAATTCGCATAGGTGCCTTCTATTTTTTCGAGAGCAACTTTTGAAAGAAAAGCCCATGGCGTTAAGTCTGTTGAAGTGCCCGACGGCGCATTTTGTAAAGGCTCATGTATCAGCTTCATTTTAGGAAAAACAACTGAGATATTGGGTTGATCGTTCGTTGCGAATTGTGATACATCAATCGAATTCAATTTCGATGGAACTACAAACGTGCGCTCTACACTCGTCGCAACGAGATCCGGATTTGAATCGCCCGCAATTAGCTGCCTCACATTGTGATGATGGACCGCCCGTGGAACGGTAATTTCTACTTGATCAGTCACAGGCTTTGCATGATGAGGTACAAGCTCAATAATGTTTTGCGGTGCAGTCGTCGCCCATTCAGCGTTGGAACTGCCTCCGTTATAATTCACCCAAAGCAACACCACCACTACCGCCGCAGCTGATGCAACACCCATATAAACACTTCTGAGGGAAATGACAAGAGCTTCCTTCTTCCGAAGGGAAGCCTTGTCAGGATAAGGATCAGATTGCGCGATCAACTTTGTTCCTGCCAATTGCGTGCGATCATGTTGAAGTGAATCATCAGAAGCTACAATTGCTTGTAACCGTATTTGTTCTTCGCTTGTGATGGTTCCTTCCAATTGCGAGAGCAACAGCAGCTGACCCGCGGATAATTCGGTCATAACACCATTGTGCAACACGTCCTTGTTCTCGAAATAAATCTTTGAAGGCTGAAGTTTCATTTGCAGCAACAACGCATTCATGTTACTCAATTCTTTATCTTCTTGGAGCCTCGCGACTAGCTCTGCGCTTTGATCTTCATTGAGATCGCCTTCATGCAGCGCAACGAGTAGCATCTCATCACTTGATAAATCAATCTCCTCCTCAAAGCGAAGTGATTTCTTATCAGGAAATTCAACAGCTTCCGACCTTAGGAAAGTGTTGCTGTACATTCTTTTTGATGATGTGATAAATGGATATTTCTCTTCCATCGAATTCATAAGGAATGCTTCCTCATCACTCAACAACCCTTCTGCATTCTTCGCTAACAATTCTTCAAGCTCTTCGTGAGACAGAGGCAAATCCTGCTTTTTCAAACTTTCTTTGTCAGGGAAAATATCACCAATCACTCGTGATAAGCGATCGAGCGTGCCACCCAAAGATTCCATTTCTACTTCCAAATCAGGATGCATCAACAAAAACGAGGCTAGCTCTTGCTCCATTTCCGGAGAGAGATTTCTCTCGATGTGATCAAGAAAAAAAGCTTCGTAATTGTCTCTGTTGATTTTCATTTTAACTATATCACGTATTCCATTTTGACAATGTATTCTTTCAACGCGACTCTACCTCTATAGATGTATACCTTCACCTGTGACTCGTTGAGTCCCGTGATTTTTTCAATCTCCTCGTAGCTATATCCTTCATAATCACGAAGCATAATCACGCTTTTCTGAACAAGCGGAAGTCTATCAAGTGCTTCATGCAAAACCTCATTCAAATCGCTGTATTGCTTGATGGTTCCATTGAATGATGTTGCCTTTTCCTCGTTGGTGTAATCCAGATGCCTTTTCTCTCTCCTGATCTGATCAATCATTGTATGATATCCTGCCGTGAATATGTAGCTCTTCGCCTTCTCAAAACTCACTTCATCCACCTTCATCCAGAGTTTTGTATAAGTGTCTTGCACAAGATCCTTCGCCTTATCTCTGTCCTTCACGTTTTTAAGAAGGAATCGATAAAGCCCGTCGGAATGCATATCTACACACTGATTGTATTCAGCTACGTTCATTCAAGAAGGTTTTTCATTTGACAAGACGCCCAACCCCCGACGAAGTTACAAGCCATTCTAAAATATTCTGAATGCCGTGTTTACTTGCCTGGCTTCACATTCTCCGGCTGTTTGGTGAATCACTGTGAAGTCTCGCCGATCCAACACCCCTGATCAACAGTTTCCAGCCCCCTGAAAACAAAAGAGGCTGTCTCAATTGAGACAGCCTCTTTAAAATATTATCGAGAATACCGACTTAGTTACAGCCCATGATTCCGAATCCGGTTACTTCGTTCACCGTTGGATCTTCGATTCCTTCATCATCAAGGAAAGAATCGAACAGATCTGTGATTTCGAGATAAGTACCACTGAAACTCATCTGACCGCCAGATATAGCAATGTTACCGCTATTGGCGAAATACAGATTGAAGTTCTGAAAGTCCATTACGAACGATGAAGCCAAATCATCCAGGTCGTCTTGTGTAAGATCGCCCATCCAATCAAATACTTCATGTGTACCTCCCAATTGGTCAGAAAAGACAAAATACTCAGCAAATCCATGAAGATAATCAAAAGGATTGAAATCATCAGAACCCGTGTCCGCATTGGAAAGACCTTCAAAATCTCCGGCTATTCCGAAAACAGCTGAGAAGTCAGTCCATCCGGTATCACCTCCGAAAAGACTACCGAAACCGTCGCCATCAGCCACAGCCGAAGCAGTGAGACAGAGGGTTACATCGATGTTCAACGCTGTAGAACCAGCTACTACTGTTCCACCACCGCCTTGACCGGCAACACCGAAACCCGCTGAAATAACCAAGTAGTCACCGCTTCCATCCGAAAATACCATAGCGTTATTTCCATCAGGATCATCAAAGCTGAATCCAGAGTCTGGATCTGAAAAAATCAGATCGCGGCTTCCCGGGTTCATCGAGATGAAACGGTTGTGTACTCTATCCCAATATCGAAGCTTTGGAACGCGTGAGTACATACTTTGTGCAGTGGTTTTCTGTTGCTCCGTTAAGGCAACTTTCTTCACATCCTTCACCTGACCGGCGGTAGTTGCAATCTTTTCTTTGGTACAACCAGCGAAAAGAAGCATTCCCGAAACGACTACGGCAGAGAATGTAATTCTTAGGTTAAAAAATTTGTTCATTGTTTATGATTTTAGTTGAATAACCAACCAAGACGAAGAGTAGACTGGAAAGTTGGTCCCCATCCTGTATTCTTGTATTTACCGCTTCCATCGCCGATGATTGTATCATACTCGATAGCAGTATTGTCATCATTCATGTGAGCTTGATCAAAATCAGAATCTTCTTGCGCGCCAGAAGTACCTGTGCTGTATTTGTATGCATCGTTGCTAGAAGCAGTTGTCTCGAGATCCTTGTACTTCATTGACTGGAAACCGAAGCCAATCTCAGCTCCAAGATAAATATTGTCAGCGAAATAGAAGTCAACACCGGCAACAGCATTCAAACCGAATGTTGTTGTTCCCATTTTACGGCTCATTTCCCATGTAACGTACTTCTCAGGCTTAGTAGTGTCATCAGCGTTGTTAGCATTGTTGAATTCACGTGTAAGTGTTTGAGAACCGATTGCGAAAATGATTTCACCGCCGACATATGGAGAAAGTCTGTCTGTACCTGCGAAGTGCATCTCATATCCTGGACGGATGCTGAAATTGAAGCTCTTGTCCATGTCATAAAGTTCAGGAAGAACAACTTTCTTACCATCAGAACCACTCGTAGTAACCTGCTGTCTGTTTACAGTTGTAGCGTTAGAACCACCTATACCGAAACCAATACGAATAGCGCTTGACTCGCTATTGAACATACGAAGACGAAGACCGTTGATACCTACCGGGCTTCCACCAAGTGGAGAGAATTGAACTTCAAAGTTCTTTTCACCACCTTGTTGTTTTTGAGCATTCGCAGTTGTGCCAGCGATTAGGGCAATTGCGAGAACGAAAATAATTTTTTTCATAAATGTTGAGTTTTTGGATTTGTAACCGCAAGTATCCGAAGAAATAGCGGTTCATGGTGCATAGATAAGAAGGTTTTTCACATTAGGATTGTTAATTCCCACATTTTCAATATTCTTTTTTTATTCGACAGTGACACTTTTTGCCAAATTTCGGGGCTGATCGACGTTGCATCCCCGCATTACAGCAATGTGATATGCGAGCAATTGCATCGGAATTACTGAAACAATCGGCACAAGACTATCATCAGTCTTTGGAATTTCAATGACATGGTCAGCCAATTCCTTCACCACTTTGTCTCCAGCCGTGACCACAGCGATGATCTTTCCCTTGCGGGCTTTTACTTCCTGAATGTTGCTAACGACCTTCTCGTAGGAGTGCCCTTGTGTGGCAATAACAAACACCGGCATCTCTTCATCAATCAATGCGATTGGACCATGTTTCATTTCTGCTGCAGGATATCCTTCAGCATGTATATAAGAAATTTCTTTGAGCTTGAGTGCGCCTTCCAAAGCCACAGGGAAACTATAGCCGCGACCTAGATAAAGCGCGTTGCGATGATCCTTGTAAATCTCGGCAATGGTTTCTACGATGGGATTTGTTTTTAGTACTTCTTCAACCTTATCGGGAATTGAATGCAATTCCGCCATTAGTCGGTGTAAACGCTCTTTTGTAATGGTGCCTCGCTTGTCTGCAACAGCTAAAGCTATTTGATAAAGAACTGTTACTTGAGCTGTAAATGCTTTGGTGGAAGCAACACCAATCTCTGGCCCTGCGTGTGTATAAGCGCCTGAGTGGGTAGCGCGTGAAATAGTCGATCCAACAACATTGCAGACACCAAAAATGAACGCCCCCTTCTCTTTTGCTAATTCTATCGCAGCGAGTGTATCTGCTGTTTCGCCTGATTGCGAAATCGCAATCACGATGTCTCCGGGTTGAATGATCGGGTCGCGATATCTGAACTCCGAAGCATATTCCACCTCAGTTGGGATGCGTGTAAATTCCTCAAAAAGATATTCTGCCACTAAACCTGCATGCCACGATGTTCCGCAGGCTACGATCAGAATGCGATTTGTATTCACCCACTTCTCCTCGTGACGGTCGACGCCACTCATTTTCATGATACCCATGCTCATGTTCAATCTTCCTCTGATTGAGTCAAGGATGGAGCGCGGCTGTTCATGGATTTCCTTCAGCATGAAAGAATCATACCCCCCCTTTTCAATGGTCTCAAGTTTCAACTCAAGCGCTTGTATATATGGCGTCTTCTGTTGGTTTTGTATGGTCACAATTTTCAATCCGGTATGGCGATCGAGCAATGCAACTTCTTCATCTTCGAGATAAACAACATTCTTGGTGTACTCTATGAATGGTGTGGCATCCGAAGCAATATAAAAATCGTTGTCCGTGCCAATTCCAATCACCAATGGACTTGATTTCTTGGCACATACCAATCTGTTCGGATTGCGCTTGTCCATTAAGACAATTGCATATGCACCAACAACCTCGGAAAGAGCAACGCGCACCGCCTCAAAAAGATCTACGCCGGTTTTCACCATAACGTCTTCAATGAAATGCACGAGCACTTCGGTGTCGGTATCACTCTCGAATTTATGCCCCTGATTTTTCAACGCCTCTTTTAACGTCGCGTAGTTTTCTATGATTCCATTGTGTATGAGCACAATATTTCCGTCTCCTGAAATATGAGGATGTGCATTGACATCATTCGGTTGGCCGTGTGTTGCCCAACGCGTGTGTCCTATGCCAATAGTTCCATCTAAGTCTTTAGACTGAACAAGACTTTCCAGATCCGCTACCTTTCCCTTGCATTTATACAAGTTGAATGCTCCCTTTTCTATCATGGCAACACCGGCACTGTCATAGCCTCTGTACTCCAATCTTCTCAATCCTTTAATAAGGATCGGATACGCGTTTTGATTGCCGATGAATCCAACTATTCCACACATATTATTGACGTTTTAGCGGGTAATTTATTATGCAAATTTCGTGAGTGAAGGGTGCAAAATAATGCGCAAAGATCAATAACTGTAAGTTAAGACCAATCTCATATTCTGTGACCGTGTATCTGGTGAAAATAATGGGCCTCGCAACAAGGACCGTCGCACACCAATGGAGTTGTAAGAACCTACTATTGGAAAGTCGGTAATGAATACATCAGTTGAGCTGATTTCATTGTTCAATATCGATTGAACATGCCTGGTGATATTCAGCCTGTACATCCCTCCTGATCTGTTGACCGAACCACCTATGTAAAGTGAGTCCGCTACTTTCTGATAGGTCTCTGAATCTTCGTACTTGTGATAGGTCAACAATAAACCATCTATTGGATTGAATTTCGATTCGTTGTCATATGGCAACACCAATTCTGCCTTATTGATTGAAACTCCCGGAATTTCTGATAACCACCTGACATTCGATAAATCAATCCTCAGCCTTGTACCGTTTGCAGATTGCGCGTAACAATTTACGTTGCCGTCCAGCTCATTTGTCGCAGACAAAGAAGCAAGGGGAGAAGCAAAATATTGATGATCAATTTTGCTAAACGATTCGCATGAAGAAGTATACTCAAATTCATAAAACAAGCCGACGGATGTATTGCTGACGGATGGATCAGGCAACTTGTGATAGTAGACCGTGAGTTTCGTATCTGCCGCGAAGAAACTCAATACACGACCGTCAACCGTTTTCGATGACAATACCAGACCGCGTAAATAATTTCTGAACTCCAGGAAATCATCCAGCGGATATTCATCCAAGAGTTTCTTTCCAACTACATCCCTGATGCGAAGTCTTAGATATGCTTTTGGATCTGTTGCTGTCGACGAAGAAAACTCCGGCGTTGTGTTATTTACTTCAAAGCCCGGCTCAATTAAGTTGGTGATTTCCTTCCTGATATTATAATCAGAGTAATAGGTCGAGTCGATGTAAAGCATTTCCTCCAATTCATTCACTTCAAAATACATCGGGACATTCTTGCCATAAGATTCTGGTTGATAAACCAGAGACAGAATCACGGAGTCAATAGCAATGGGAATATTGGAAATGTCCTCCTTTGTCCTGGGAACAGGCATCGTTCGAGATGGTGCCAACTGAAAAACGCTTGTGGCACGGACGGTACCGAAGACATCATCCACATAATTTCCGACAAGGAGATTCGCATAAAGATCGATGCGGTTTCGCTCGCGCTTCATCACAACCGCCGAAATCGTTGTTGTGTCGGTTTGAACCGTATTAAAATGATCTTCGGTGGGCTGCAAAGACTCGCCAATACTCTCATCAGGCTTTTTGCAGGAAGCCAATATGAGGATCACCAGAAAGGAAAAAAGCCTCAATTTCTTGAGGCTGTTTTTATTAAACATATCGTTACGGGTAATACTAATCAACGAGTTCGGACTTTCCCAAGACAACATAATCATAAAATTCATCAACAGCTTGCAGGTAATCCACTTCGCTATTTTGTTGAAGTACGGGAACATCAATCGAATTGCAATATTGCTCAAGTTCCGGATTTACACCTTCCTCTCCAATTATGGCAGCGTCAGAATACTGAAGAGCCAACTTAGCAAGATTTGTATGTGTTGGAGTTGAGAGATGTTGCATGTCATCTATCTTGATGCTGTCGAAAGTAATTTTCTCGGCAATCTTTTTATCAAGTGGTCCTTTGAAGGCATCATTGTAAAGCGAAGTCACAATTTTCGCATCAGCGAAGTGTGGATCTCTGCTGTACAGTTTCTTCACATATAAAGGCATCAATGAAGCAAACCAGCCGTGGCAATGGATAATATCCGGTGCCCAACCTAGTTTTTTCACTGTTTCCAGAACGCCCTTCGTGAAGAAGATCATTCTCATGTCATTATCCGGAAACATGTTGGAGTTCTCATCGTGGAAAAATGCTTTCCTGTGAAAAAACTCCTGATTGTCGATGAAGTATACTTGAAGCCTGATCTGTGGGATGCTGGCAACTTTGATTATTAGTGGATGATCGGTATCGTCTACTATCAGATTCATTCCACTCAACCTGATCACTTCGTGCAATTGATGTCTGCGCTCATTGATCTTACCGTAGCGCGGCATAAAGATTCTTGTTTCTTTGCCGCCTTCATGAACAGCCTGTGGTAGAAACCTGCTGCTTTGTGAGGTTGGTGTTTCCGGTGTGAATGGAAGAATTTCCTGAGAGACGTATAGAATTTTGGTTTTATTGCTCATACGTTATTAATAATTCAACTGAAAAGAGTTGCAAAGATAGATATAAATCTTTGTTGATAAATCCAAACATTTAGATTTGAACCCACACATTTTCTTGAAAAATCTTGTCAGTCACTGTTTTTGAAAGCATTACGTCCGTTCGGACATGGGAGCAGGAAATGCACCGTGCCGGAAAGGTCATTGGCTTCGTTCCGACGATGGGAGCGCTGCATTCCGGACATATCTCGTTGATTAACAGGGCAAGAGATCACTGCGACATTGTAATTGTGTCCATTTTCGTCAATCCGACGCAATTCAACAATCCGGACGACCTGAAAAAATATCCACGCATTTTCGAAGAAGATTTACAACTTCTTGAAGTTGCGAATTGCGACGTGCTTTTTTATCCATCGGTAAAAGAAATATATCCTACTCCAATGATGTCGAGTTGGGATTTTGGATTGCTGAGCAATACACTCGAGGGACATTACCGGCCGGGTCACTTCGACGGCGTTCTTACAGTTGTAAAGAGGTTGTTCGAAATAGTTCAACCTGATATCGCCTACTTCGGCGAAAAGGACTTCCAGCAACTCTCTTTGATTCGCGCTATGACGCAGAAAGAAAAAATGCCACTGGAAGTGGTCGGTTGTCCCATTATTCGAGAAATAGACGGCTTGGCTATGAGCTCGAGAAATACAAGACTGAATGAACACGACAGACATATCGCTTCAAAAATCAGCGAGGTCTTGTTTGCGATGAAGGCAAGTGGTAAAGAACACTCGCCGGCTATCTTGGTCAAAAAAGCACTTGAAAACCTGGATGCTATCGAAGGAATTTCTCCCGAATACCTGCAAATTGTCGATGCCGATACTTTCAAGCCGGTGCACGCCTGGGAAGACTCCAGCGCGCCGATTGCCTTGATGGCGGCCTTCGTAGGGGACGTCAGACTCATTGATAATATGTGGTTATGATATCTTCTGATTTTATCAGAATAATTTCGAGAATCATCACCAATGCAATTGAATCCACTATTTTTGCAGCGCGTTTTTCACAGCGCTAAAACAATTTATCCATGGGCAGAATAGGACCAACAGAGATCATCATCATTCTTGTAATTGTATTGCTTTTCTTCGGTGGCAAGAAAATTCCTGAATTGATGCGCGGTCTCGGAAAGGGTGTCAAAGAATTCAAAGATGCCAGCAAAGGCGACGTATCTGATGCTCCTGAGAAGCAGGAGGAAAAGTAAAATCCGCTTCCGTTTTCAGCGTGATAAGGGGCTGCTTCATCTCCTGAATTGCCTTTTCGAGGTCGGAAAGCTTATTTCATTCAATATTCTGAATTTTTTCGTTTACCTTTAGTCGAATGTATCAATCGTTTGGTGTCCGCATGACTTCTACTCATCATCCTGTTGAAAACAACAGCGAAGGCTTGCGGTTTAAAATGAAACATTGAACAATTTGTGCTCGTTTACTAAGTTGTGCCAAAAGGCGCGTTGGAAATGTTTTTTTATTACCATCGCCCTTACATTTATCAACTGCTAAAAAGGGAAATCATGAAAAAATGCGCATTTATCATTGTGTTGTTGTTCTCAGGGTGGAGTATGACAGCTGCCTTAGTTGTCGATTCTATTCCGCCACTTCCGGTCGAAAATATGAGAAGCGACGACCCTTCTCTGGCGGAAATTGACAGAATTCTCGTGTCGAGTTATTTGCATCATTACTGCTTCAGTACCGAAGAAAAGTTGTTGAATGCATACGGCTACAGCCCCGAAGCAGTACCTAATTTCTCCGATGATATCATGGCCAAAAGAATGGCTATTCTCGATGCAAATAGTCCGTTTGACCTAGTATACAACAGCAATGTGCGCGACTTCATCAACCTCTACGCTGTGCGCCGCAGAGATATTTCAAGCAAAGTATTGGGAATGTCTGAGTTGTATTTCCCAATGATGGAGGAATGCCTTGCTAAGCACGGAATTCCACTTGAGATGAAATACCTCTCTATTGTAGAATCAGCCTTGAATCCAACAGCTATTTCCAAAGCTGGTGCCGGTGGATTGTGGCAGTTCATGGTTGCCACCGGAAAGATGTACGGCCTCAATGTAAGTAGTTATCAGGACGAGCGTTTTGATGCTTACAAATCCACAGAAGCGGCATGCAAATACTTGAAATTCCTGTACAACACATTCGGTGACTGGCAGCTTGCGCTTGCTGCATACAACAGCGGTCCAGGAAATGTGAACAAAGCTATTCGCAGATCGGGTGGTCAAAAGAATTTCTGGGCCATCAAGCAATATCTCCCTAAAGAAACGCAAGGTTATGTTCCGGCATTTATCGCTGTTAATTATGTAATGAACCATGCCGCTGAGCACAATATTTATCCGAAGACGCCCATCACAACTTGTTTCGAAGTGGATACCGTTACCGTTTCAAAGCGAATCGATTTCAAATCACTTGCAGGCGCTATCAACATGCCTGAGGATGATATTGCGTTCCTTAATGGAACATATAAGCTGCGCGAGATTCCTGAGAATGGTTACAAGCATTACCTGGTTTTGCCGGTGAACAAAGTTGGCATATTCATGTCAAATGAAAGCACAGTTTATGCTAAGAGCGAAGAGCGCAGATATGAGCCGGCACTAACGGCTTCGGTTACCGAATCTCCAAAAGCAATTGAAGGAAAAGTCGCCACAACCATATGGGAAACCGGATGGAAAACCCATAAAGTAAGGCGTGGTGAATCTCTGGGAAGTATTGCCAATAAATACGATGTGACTTTAGGTGAAATGCGCAAGTGGAATAAAATTAAAGGGTCTTCTATCAAACCGGGCCAGTCACTCAAAATTCAGACTAAAGTAAAAAAGACTATATACGTTGATGATGCGAAAGAAGGAGAGGTTGCTGAGAACAATCATGCAGAATCGGCGGTGAAAGAGGGTGGTGAAGAAGAGAATTATCAGAACGATGGCAAGAAAACAGTGACAACGAACAATACCACCTCCACGAAAAAGGCTGTCACTAAAGCTGATGTAACACCGCAGTTTAAATACTACACTATCCAAAAGGGTGATACATTGACTAAGATCGCAAGCGCCAAAGGCGTGTCAATTGATCAAATCAAAGATTTGAATTCCGGATTGAGAGAAAATAAACTTGCGGTCGGACAAAAAATTAAAATCAAGCAGATATAATTCTACAAAACTCAAAAAGCCGCCCGTCGAGGCGGCTTTTTCATTTCAAAATTGTTCAGGCTGGTGTTCCGCTACCAAAGATGATTTTCAGATGAATTGGCCGACAGTGGTTTGCCAAAATAAACTATCCCCCTACCCCGTGTTTTGAATTCAAAACATTTCTCTCATCCCCGCGTAAAAGCGAATATGAAAACAAGTGATCTCTTTTCGCGCATGTTGTTGTTCGTCGCAATGAACATCATTGGTGCGTCGTCATTTTGTCAATCTGCATACGACCAGGCGCTCGAGTCTTTCAACAAAGGCGACTATGAGACTGCATGGAAAAGTGCGGAGATTGCAGTGTTGCAACATGCCGCGCCGGAAGCTTTGATGCTGCGTGCGGATTGCGCTCACAAACTCGGTGACTTCTCTCGGGCTCTTGAAGATTACGAACAAGCGAGAATAGCGGGATACAAAAAAGACGACCTATTGCTCAATAGAGGCATTTGTAAAATTTCAATGACGCTTTATGAATCGGCGAAAGTGGATCTGATGACTTTTCTTCAACATAATGAAGAGGATCCACGCGGATACTACTGGATGGCAACTGTAGAGTACATGAACATGGAAAACAAAGCGAGCTTGCGCTATCTCAATGAAGCGTTGTGGCGCGACAGTACATATGCCGATGCTTACTATTTGCGAGCGGCCAATTATGCAGATCAACGAAAAATAAATCTCGCAATGGAAGATTTTCAGGAAGCGTACACGCTGAATCCGAAAATGCACCGCGCGAAAATGAATATGGCCATCATCCTGCTCGATATGGGTCAAAACAGAAATGCCATGGAAGTACTTTCAGAATTGAAACTTGAGAGTATTGATTTCACTGCGGAGGTACTTTACTACCGTGGCGAAGCACTCTATAATATGCACGACATGGAAGGCGCTTGCGGCGACTGGGTGGAAGCAGCGGAAATGGGGGATGACGATGCCGAAATCAACTATAGAAGACTTTGTCTCGATCGACATGAAAAACCGAGATTCAAGAGGAGAACCTATTTTCAGTTCTAAAAATGAATGCCGTTTGAATCTACACTCGATTGCTAGGCTTGTTTCTTGAAAACGAAGCGGTACTTGATCACCTTGCCAATTTGAGAATTTCCCTTTTCAAGTTGAATTTTCCCTAACTTCATGATGACGTACTCTGAAAGTTGCGGGCTTGTAGAATTGATGTTCAGTATCTGAACTTTTCCCACTTGATCAATCTTAAAACTTACTTCAACCACTCCATCCAAATTAGGTTCCGGTTGATCGTTTGACTTAGCGGTCTCCTTTGATTCCTTTTCCTTTTGTGGCTTGTCAGGCTGCCCGGAATAGGCCAAATCGGTTGCTCCAAAGAGC
This sequence comes from Flavobacteriales bacterium, assembly GCA_043748015.1. Lineage (GTDB taxonomy): Bacteria > Bacteroidota > Bacteroidia > Flavobacteriales_D > Sanyastnellaceae > JAIBBG01. The sequence goes on along the minus strand of JAYTOA010000010.1, from coordinate 1,458 downwards.
AAAGTCAATATCATCGATATGGTAAGCAATCGTTTCATCAGGTCAAGCTGTGATGGAATAGATGACGCTTTTAGTTGTGGTGAAGTTACAGTTTTATCCGGTTGAACAAAATAATTCATTTCGCAGTGGTTGTGAATCTTCCGAAAATGTGGCAATCATTGTGCCTCGTGTGTTAGAGTACAATCTTATTGGCGACTTACCTAAGTCAATTATTGGTAGCAGTTTCATTAGGCAGTATTTGTGAATATCCTGCCGACATGACCTATTTGAACCGAAATAACACTTTGATATTTCGCCCAAAGAAAAAAAATATTATGTCTGTAACTTGAGAGAATGTCGGTCGTCATACATCCGAAAAACAAGTAAAGACGATTTCAACTTTTAAAAAATACATTATGAATAAGCTCACTTTCACACTCATCACATTGTTCATTGCACAGCTGATGGTAGCCCAGACGAAGCCCGACACAACGAATATTGTTTTGGGCGACACGAAAATTATCGTTATCGATTCCGACTCTAAAAAGGACACTCTCGATCTTGAAATAGACCAGGACGAGGATGGAGATAATGATCACCATGACGGCGACAAAGAAACGCTCACGCATTGGGGCGGAATAGACGTCGGCGTGAATTTACTCCTGAACAAAAGTGGTACGACTACAATGGACACTACGGCCCAATGGTTAGACCTCGACTACAGTCGTTCGTTAAGCTGGAGGTTCAACATCTTCGAAGAGAAAATTCGCTTTTACAAAGACTATGTTGGATTGCTCGTAGGCGTTGGGCTCACCTATAATAGCTACGGGCTTAAGAACAACGTGAGCGTACAGACAAGAGACAGCTCCGCCACATATGCTTATACAGTACAGGATTCAATTATGAATTTCTCGAAGAATAAACTGCGCGCCACTTACCTCAATGTTCCGGTGATGCTTGAATTCAATACTAGCCTTGACAACGACAAATCATTTCACATTGCCGGCGGTGTTATTGGTGGCTGGAAAATGGGCAGTATCACCAGACAGAAATGGGAAGACCACGGCGAAAAAAATCAACTACGAAGAAAAGATGAATTCAATATGACTCCATTCACGTTAGAGGCTAGTGCGCGTGTAGGTTATGGCAACTTCACTTTATTCGCCACCTACGGACTCACTCCACTCTTTCAGAAAAACAAGGGCCCGGAGGTGTATCCGGTGACAGTAGGACTTCAGATTGTGCCTTTCTAAATGAAAACGCTGCAATCCACTACCGGCGTATCTACGCTCTAATAAGCGAAGGTTTTTTCGCAATGACGGCTCCGGGAGGGGCCGTTGTTGTGTTGTTTCACGCAGATTCATGGAGAAGGTTTTCACGGTAGAGTAGAGCGGCAAGATGAACAGTTTTCATCCTGCCTGCCCCCTCATCAAACCGTACGTGCAGTTTTCCCGCATACGGCTTTCCTAGGATTTTCGT
>JAYTOA010000009.1:0-1643 GCA_043748015.1 Flavobacteriales bacterium | reverse complement strand
CCGCAACAACTGAAAAATTCGCGACACTTCTTAACTACATCGAATTGATGTACGTGGATTCAGTTAACTCCGAAGAACTAACAGAGAAAGCAATTGTTCATTTGCTGGAGGAACTGGATCCCCACTCCGTTTATCTTTCAAAGGCTGATGTGCAAAGTGCAAATGAGCCATTACAGGGTAGTTTCGATGGAATCGGAATTCAATTCAACATTCTGCGCGATACGATTTTTGTGGTGGAACCAATTCAAGGAGGTCCATCAGAAAAACTTGGCATTCGCGGTGGTGATAAGATTGTAAAGATCGAAGGAGAAAATGTCGCCGGCATTGGAATCAAGAATGGCGATGTGATGAAAAAACTCAAGGGTCCAAAAGGCACAAAAGTAACTGTTGGTATTGAGCGCAAGAGTGCGGAAGAGCTTCTATACTATAGTATCATACGTGACAAAATCCCTATCTATTCAGTAGATGCAGCATACATGGCAGCCCCAGGAATTGGATACATCAAGGTAAGTCGATTTGCACAAACCACGGAAGAAGAGTTGCGCAAAGGCATCATGAAATTGAAAGCAGAAGGGATGAAAGATTTAGTTCTGGATCTTCAAGGAAATGGTGGCGGACTCCTGGACATTGCAGTAGAGATGTGCGATGAATTTATTTCAGGCGATCGTTTGCTGGTATACACACAAGGCAGATCGTTTCCAAGAGATGAACGCAGAGCCAATCCGAAAGTTCAGGGAAGTTGGGAAAAAGGCAGATTGATTGTTCTCATTGACGAATCCTCTGCATCTGCAAGTGAAATTTTAAGCGGTGCCATTCAGGATTGGGATCGGGGTCTAATCGTGGGCCGACGCTCTTTCGGCAAAGGACTAGTACAGCGTCCTGTCAAGCTTACTGATGGCAGTGTCGTTCGACTCACCGTACAGAAATACTTCACTCCATCAGGAAGATGCATACAAAAATCTTATGAAAATGGAATCGCCGAATATGAAAAGGACAAGGAAACACGCTGGAAGACAGGGGAATATTTCAGCCTTGACAGTCTAAACTATCCTGATTCGCTGAAGTTCTTTACAAAGATCAAGAAGCGCACTGTATATGGTGGTGGCGGAATTGTTCCTGACGTATTTGTGCCATTGGATACCACGGAAAACAGCCCTTATTTCAGCGAGTTGCTTCGCACAGGTGTAAACAATGATTGGGTATTGACGCATGTAAATGCAAACAGAGAAAATCTACTTTCAGAGTATCCGGATGTGAAAACATTTGCATCGCGATTTGTTCTTTCGGAAACGGCCATGCGTGAGATGATCGACATGCTTGCAAAAAAAGAAGTGCCATTCAATGAAAAGGAATATCGCATTTCAGAGCACGCCATCCGTCTTCGCACGAAAGCCCTTATTGCACGCAACTTGTACGACAACGAGGCATTCTACATTATGATAAATGATCTTAATCCTGCGTTAATTAAAGCGGTGGAAGTGCTACAAAATGGCACCTTTGAAAAGATGAAATTGGCGTATCACGATTTTAAGTGATCTTGCTATTTTTGTCACTCGAAAAAATCAAAATCAACCTCAAAAAAAATTCAATATGAGCAACGGATTAAAAGTAGGACTTCTCATAGTTATTGCTGGAGCATTGGG
>JAYTOA010000008.1:0-6448 GCA_043748015.1 Flavobacteriales bacterium | reverse complement strand
CCAAAAGAGATCTGTGATCTGTTCTGTGGTTGTATAAAATCCATGAGACGAAAATCTGAAAATCGGATGCTCACGTGATAAGTGCACCCTTATATTTATACCGTAAATAATGAACAGCGGGGCTGAGAGTATTTTCACAGTCTGCCGTTAGCAAAATTTTTAACTGGTACTTAACACAGAAATCAAGTGAAGAAAGTCTTGTCCATCAGTATAATTCTAACCCTTTTTGCAGGGTTCAGCTTTGCCCAATGTCCTGCTGGACAAGTTGAGATTAGAGTGGAAATCGCCACCGATAATTGGGGTTACGAAACCTACTGGACCTTATCAAATGACGCTGGGACTATTATAATGCAAGGAGGCCAAGGAGGTGTTTATGCAAACGATACAACCTACTCAGCAACTATATGTTCTACTGAAGAATCTTGCCTTGTTTTCGAAATCTACGACACATACGGAGACGGTATATACGCGCCAAATGGATATGAACTTTATGTTGACAATATTCTTGTGTCAAGCGGTGCCAATGACATTGAAGATTACACAGCAGACAATGCAAATTGCCCCTGTTTGACATTTGAAGCCTTAGTCGATCTACAAGAACACATTAACGGAACCTCAACCCTCACTAATCAAGAGCTAATTGCAATCAGAGATATTTTCATTGACCAACCTGAGTGCCTCGCAAAAAACGAGGCCATGATACTACTTGGAAAAAGTGTAGTTGAAGATTATGATGATCAAATTGGGGCACTTTTCACAACGCCTAGCACCGTAAACGGTTTTTCAAAAGACATAACAGCAACTTCAGGGTTAGAGCAAGAGCATGCTATGGTTGCCCTAGAGCAGGGAATACTGGACTACGTATTCAACCCAGAGGTATACACAGATTATCCTCAGCATTTTAATGGCTGGAAATTCAACACCTGCTACACATTCCCTGGATATGTGGATCCACCTGCAGATTCCACGATCAGCCATTCTGCAATAATCCGCGCAAATTTTGCAGACCCGGATGGAGCAAACCCATACTTGGAAATTAATAGCGATCAAACCGCTCATGCGCTTCGGCCAACTGGTTTGTACTTGTCTCCCGGCAGTATTGCCAGCGTAACCGTTCCTTCCAGTCTGGTTGGCCAAGACTACTATGTTCAGGTAGGGTCACACGATTGGGATTTATACATCAGAGATAATTTTCATCGGCTGGACAGAATCTCGAAGAAGTTCTTAATCGATTCAACAACAATTGAAGTATTCAATCCTTTCGGCGGGGCTATTTCAATTCTTGTTCCTTATGAGGCTGCAGAGGGGATTGTTGAAGTGAGTGTTAATAACGGGGTGGAGTGCCCTTTCTTTTCGTTGAAGTCATTTTATGAAACGACAGACTTTAATGCAGAACTGAGTAAACCTGGACCATGGGCAGTCTTTGAGACAGACAATGTGATGTGGACCATTCCCTCACATTCCATTATACCAGGGCAATATGACCTTATGCAAGCCATGCTGGACTGGGACGCTGCGATACAAGGAGTCAACTCCATTCTGGCCAGAGAGATCGTGTCGGATAAGCATAACATGTACATGATCGCAGACATCACCATCAGGCATAACGTATATTCCATTGGTTATCCAATGTCCAATACCCCGCTGCGTTTTACCGATGTACCCGGCCCAGCGTATTTCATGAATGGACCAGGGCCGGATGATAGAACAAGCTTCCATGAATCTGGACACGCTTTGGCAATGACCGAGTTTCCGGGTGAGGGTGAGGCCATAGTGAACTTCCCATATATAATGGCCATGAATTACGGCTTGGGCCAAGACCTGAATGAGGCCATCAACTACAGCTTTGTACCGAATACGTTCGACCTCGACAAGACCGCAACACATCGATTGGTTTCTAACACCTTTGGTACTGAAAGAATCATTGAAAACGCAACAACCAACGAAGTGCGCTACCAGCACAGAGGGTATGGACACTACTTTGAAATTGTGAACATACTTGGATGGTGCCCACTCAGAAACTTCTGGAGACAAGAGTTCATTGACACTGAAAATGGTGCTGATTATGACATCCAGGATGCGGACCTAAGATCGGTAAGGATGTCTGTTGCCGCTCAGGCTGATCTGCGACCATTGTTTCATGTTTTTGGAATCCTTCCTCAAGATTCGATTGTTATGCAAGACACTTTGGACCAGATTGGAATAGCGCCTTCTTTATCCATTTACAATAGGCTACAGGATTATTTTGACCTGATACCAGAGGACAATGACGCATTCGTTGATTACGCTCTTTTCGTATACCCAAATCTGTATACGGATGGTCCAACGGCAAATCCTGATTACGGAGTGGGATGGCATTATCTTAAATCACTGACTTACGATGCCACCGAAGCACAACAGAGGACAGGCATTCTTCAAGGAATTGTGGACCTCTATTTCCCGAATGGTGAACCGACCGGGAATGTAGCTGACGTTTGCTGCGTGCTGGACACGATGAATGTGAGCATGATAAATGAAGAAGTTGTAGTGACAGGTGGTGTGGAGCCATTTGATATCTCCATTGACACAACGGATAACATTCAGACGATTACCGTGGTCGATTTTGATGGATGTCAATCAACCCTGCAAACGACCATCAGCAGCTTATCAGAATTGTCGACAGATGGCATACGCGTTTTCCCAAATCCTTCCACAGGTGAAGTACATATTGATTTCGGAACCATTCAGGACCAAGTGACCATTTCGGCTTCGGATCTAAGAGGGAAGGTCATCCAAACTCAAAGTATGATGACCACTGGAGTGGTTACATATCAGCTTCCAGAGGTTGCCGGGGTTTACCTTTTGAAAATCACTTATTCTGACGGACAATTCGATTCGGTAAGAAGTGTGAAAGAGTAAAAACTTTTGCCAGCAAAACCTAAAGCCAACTAAAGTCTGGCTTTAGCCAGACCGTTAGCTGCAACCATAACGGACTGACAATTTGAAAATCTTTAATATGAATAGACCAATATCAATTTTCGGATTAACGTGTTACTCTGCATTGGCCTGTATTTGTTTGTATAAGTTAAGCGTGATGCTTAGGGGATATACATTGCAAATGATTTTGCACTTTAGAATTCTACATTCAATGAATGTTCAATCTTGAAGTAGCACCATCAAACGTTGGGGATTGGCCTTAGAGAAAATACGTAGAAATCCTGACACCGCAGGGCTATAGACAAATCCCTGTTTGACGACTGATTTCAAAAAAGTAAAAGAGGGAATTTAGCTTGGCAAATCGGTGCCGTACTTTTTTGAAAGCAGGAGGAGTTTGGATTTGTCAGCCCGCAGGTGGCATGGATTTCAAGTATTTTCTCTACAGCCTTGAATTTTTTGGCTCTTTTTTTTCAAGAAAAAAAGAACGTAAAGTAGTTCATTCACTTAAACAGAGAGGGCTTTGCGAAGTAACCCGTTAATCCGAAGTTTTTTTTATTGAAATGGATAAAAACTGACTAAATCATACCCCGAGATTTCAACTCAAGGTATTTGTTCACTGAGTTGATGGAAAGATCCTCCGGTTTGCTTAAGATTGTCTGGATGCCATGCTTGCGTAGCTTGGAAGCAAGTTGTTTTTTGTCGTTAAGTAATTTTTTGGCTATCGTTTGCGCATAGATGTCACTTACGAATTCAGGTTTTTTCGTACTGAATTTTACCAATTCTGTATTCTCAAATATCATTACTACAAGCAGGTGAATGTGATTAATTTTCCTTAAGACAGGCAGTACTCTTTCCATTGCATAACTACTCTCGAAATTGAGATAAATAAAAATGAGACTTCTAGCACGAATTACGTTTTTGACTGCTCGGTACAGTAAATCGTAATTTGATTCCACAGTCATGGACTTTTCACTATAAAGTGCTGCGAGAATTTTTTTTAGTTGGATGGATGAACTGTCTGCAGGAATGGTACTGCCTATTCGATTTGAAAATGTAATGAGTCCGGTTTTGTCATATTTCTTCAATGCTATATTCGAAATGACCAAGCTGGTGTTGATGGCATAGTCCAGCAAGCTGAGTCCATTGAAAGGCATGTGCATCGAACGACTCTTATCTATAATGCTATAAACTTGTTGTGATCTTTCATCTTCATACTGATTCACCATCAAATGATTTTTGCGACCGGTCGCTTTCCAATTGATACTGCGAATATCATCACCCACCGCGTACTGTCTGATTTTTTCAAATTCATAGCTGTGGCCAAGCCTTCTTACTTTTTTTATTCCGGCGAAATTGCTAATCCTGGCAAATGCTATTAACTCGAATTTTTTCATTTGAATGATGCTCGGATAAACAGGAATATTCTCCGGTTTCGCCAGTAAAAGACGCCTGGATACGAAGCCAAATTGACAACTGACCAAGGCATTGAGGATGCCAAATTGATATTCCCCACGTGTTAATGGGCGAAGTGTATAGGTCAGTGATCGCTTTTCATTTGGTGAAAGTTTGAATTCGAAACTGAAATCTCTTAGCTGAAATTGATAGGGTATTTCATCCAGAAGAATAATCTTAAATTCTACCGAACTTTCATTTGAAATGTTGAGATGAATTTGATTCTCATCACCCAATGAGAGAAGCCTAGTTGACTTTCTATTCGCGTGCAATTTTATTGATTGGCTGAGGAGTACAACGCATTCAACTGCGCATAGTATGCAAATTGTTGTAAGTGAAATGTGGGCGACAATCGCAAAAAATGAAAACATGAATCCAACGGCGTAGATCATTATCACAACACCAATCGCAATGAAAAATTTACGATTGAGGTGAAAACTTCTAAGCAATGATATGTTTTCCGGATTCGTCAATTAAACTCAATTAGCGTGGCACTTCCACTTTTGACAATATGTCGTTGATGATTTCCTCAATGGTATGACCTTCCATCTCTCTTTCATGACTCAATACTATTCGATGATTCAAGACGGCAGGAGCTACTGATTTTATATCGTCCGGTGTTACGAAGTCGCGACCTTGCATTGCAGCGAAGGCCTTAGCAGTGCGCACTATGGAGAGTGATGCTCGTGGTGAAGCGCCTAGAAAAAGATCACCATTGTTTCTTGTGTTATGAACAACAGCAGCGATGTAATTTAATAGCTCCTTTCTGATAAATACTTTTTCTATCAAGCCTTTGAATTCGAATATTTGTGCCGGCGTAATGACTTTTCTCACGGTGACGTTTTGCTTCTGGTCAAAATCATCGTGAAAGCGTGAAATGATCTGCTGTTCTTCCTCAAGGCTTGGATAGTTGATCTTAATCCTAAACATGAATCGATCTAGTTGAGCTTCAGGAAGTGAGTATGTGCCTTCCTGTTCTACCGGATTTTGTGTCGCAATTACGAAGAATGGAAATTGCATCGGATAGGTTTGCCCGTCATAAGTTATTTGCTTTTCTTCCATTACTTCCATCAATGCTGCTTGTGTTTTCGCAGGTGATCGGTTGATTTCATCAATGAGTATAATATTGGAAAAAATGGGACCCTTTCTGAATGTAAAGTTGGAATCTTTCATGTTGAATACTGTCGTACCGGTGACGTCAGTTGGCATCAGGTCAGGGGTGAATTGTATTCTGCTGAAACCCGATTCGATTGTTTGTGATAGCAATTTCGCGATGAGTGTTTTGGCTATACCGGGAAAGCCCTCCAGCAATACATGGCCTCCACAAAAAATACCGGCGAGCATGAATTCAATCGTCTTCTTCTGACCAACAATTACCTTCCCCAATTCATCCTGAATTGTTTTTACGGCTTCAGCTAGTGGCCTTACATCTACTCGCACGGATTCACCATCACTCATCCATTCATTGGACTCTATCACTTGCGCTTTAGACTGCTGAGATGGTAAAGCATCAAGTGAATCTGACTCAGTTGCTTCATTACTTTCCGGAATAGTTGTCATTACTTAATTATTTTATTTACACGTTTCATAGAATGCTTCAATTTCCTTGTGGAAACTTACCATTTCGGAAGTCCCCACAAAAACAATGGATGCAAGATATTTATGTTTTTCAAAGATTGATTTTACTTGGTCGAATGGTACGGCACTTTTTTGGCTGATTTCCAAATAAAGTACATCCGTTTCATCTTTCATTTGGATGGGCAATCGAACGTTAAAGCGATCGCGAATATGAGATTTTAAGAGATCCATTTTCATCAGGATGAGCTTCTTGTGATCCTTTTGATTTAGAAACATTCGTGATATTACTTCTGCATATTCAATGGATGTGTTTTGTTGAATGGTCATTGTTCGCAATACGCGTTGCTTTCTTTTGGCTCCGAATATTAAATAGAGTATTGCCGCCAGCATTAACAGATACCAGGCTTTGCGAAGGGAGGGTTCGGAAAGAATAAATTCTAATGGGCCTTCTTCCGGTTTGTGTAGTTCTCGATTTGATTGACTCGCTGCTTTCCAATCATAG
>JAYTOA010000007.1:0-7008 GCA_043748015.1 Flavobacteriales bacterium | reverse complement strand
TTCTCTGCCATTGGCCCTTTTGCGATGAAGTAAATACTTCGATCAATTTTCTTGAAGCCTATGTTATTCATTGCATTCATCAAAGGCAAAACATTTGGGTTGATAGCGCATGAGATTATTGTAAAACTTGATGATCTTTTAACCTCTTTTATCAATGCGGTAAAAGCACCATGGATAAAGTCCTTGTCTTGATTTGTGGTAAGGAATTTTCCAATCACCAATTCTTTGATCACCTTCTTCCTCCGTTGCGCTTTCATTTCGAAAAACGCTTTCATTCCATTTTCCTCCCAATGGTATCTGTAGAAATCTCCCTTCTCATAATTGAATCGGTATTGATCAAATCCAGCAGATTGTACCACATGAGTAATTCCAATGTCTGCTGTATAATCCATTGGAGGCCGTTGGTTCAATACTGCCTTCAATTGTTTTTCAGGGTTGGAAACAAGCGAATAAAGTGGATTCAGAGGTTTCACAAACCACTGAAGATTGAACGGATTCAACCACTTATTTCTGATGAATGAATTGTAGGAAGCTTCGACGGGAAAACCAATCAATAGTTCACAATCGAAACCACTTTCGGGCTCATGTATAAAATTGAGCATTCTGGCAAAAAGTCTTTGTCCACGAAACTCGGGATGCACCAATGAATTACCACTTTGATACGCCCTTAGTATTTTCCCATCATGCACTACAGGCCAATAAAAGAAAGACTGAAAACCGGCAACCTTTTCGCCATCGACAGCCACAATACGAATTCCATTTTCCTTTTGAAACGGATGCTCATAGAACGACCCGAACAGCAAATCGAATTCCTCCATCGGGGTTCCATATTCGAGATTGAATAAGGACACCACTTGAGGACGCATCCAATCTTCATACTTTTGAATCGTCATACTATTGTTATTTGCAGAAGGCGAATATGAAAAGAATTCTCATTCTCTACCGAGAATTAGCCGGATACTTTGTTGAATGTTTAAACCACCTGTGCGAAAATTACGGTGTGGAAGCTGTTGTTGTGGCTTACCCGGTCAACGCTGACGCGCCATTCAAGTTTTCGCTTTCAGAAAATATTACTGTAAAGAATCGTCGAGAAATTTCTGCATCTGAAATCGCTCAATTGGTTTCTGATCCGCAATTCGACCTCATTTTCTGTGGCGGTTGGAGTGATAAAGACTATCTCAATGCATTGAAAAATCGAAAAACAAAATCATTGCTTGGATTCGACAATCAATGGAATGGCACTCTGAAACATGCCGCATCCTCCGTATACGCACGATTTAGAATAAAGCCTCTTTTTGAATATGCCTTTGTACCCGGCACCAAACAAGTTCAATTTGCGCAGCATATGGGATTTGGAAACCACAATATCATCACCGGTGCTTATTCGTGCGACACGCTGAAATTTTCATCGCTATCACCCACTAGAAAGGGCAGAATTGCCAACGAGAAGAAAAGGCTCATCTATACAGGACGTTACGCGAAAGAGAAATTCATCAATCCACTTTGTACAATAATGAAGGAGTTGATCAACGAGGGAACTAACAGCTGGGAGCTACATTGCATAGGAACCGGCCCAATGTGGGAAAACCGGATGGAAGGCGATGACATTATTCATCATGGATTTATGCAACCGGAGGAATTGTTTTCTTTTATGAAAACCGGAGATGCCTTTATTCTTCCAAGCACATTTGAACCTTGGGGTGTTGTCGTGCATGAGTTTGCCGCAGCAGGTTATCCAATGGTGCTCTCCACAAATGTTGGTGCAGCAGAAGCATTTCTGGTTGATAATCAAAACGGTTTTCTCTTTGAATCGGGAAATGCAAATGACTTGAAAGACAAACTCAAAAAACTATTTATGCTTTCGAATGAATCTTTGATGAGGATGGGAGAAAAAAGTGCTGAACTTGCGCTGAAAATATCACCTGACACATGGGCCAAAAGCCTGTATCAAATTATGTAATATGTCAAACATTCTCATCACCGGAGGAGCCGGATTCGTAGCCGGCTCTTTGGCAGAAAAGCTCGCTGAAAATGCAAACGACACAATAGTAATCGTCGACAATCTCGTGTCCGGTTCTATGCGCAAAGTTCCGGTATCGAAGCATAAAAACATTCACTTCATCAAGTGTGATGTCAACGATTTTAAGGACATCTCGAGTATTTTCTTTTCATGGAAATTCGAATTTGTTTTTCATTATGCTGCATTGGTGGGAGTTCAGAGAACATTACAAAATCCTGTAAAAGTGTTGGACGATATTGAAGGGATAAAAAACATTTTGAATCTCTCTAAAAACACCGGAGTGAAGCGTGTTTACTACAGTAGTAGCTCCGAAGTTTATGGTGAACCTGTGCAGATTCCACAGAATGAACACACAACACCATTGAATTCAAGATTGCCTTATGCTATCGTAAAAAATCTCGGAGAAGCATTCTTGCGTGCTTATCATGATGAGTATAAACTTGATTACACAGTATTCCGATTTTTCAACACTTATGGTCCAATGCAGAGTGATGATTTTGTCATCTCACGATTTATACGGGCCGCACTTGCCAATGAAGACATTACAATTTATGGTGACGGCATGCAGACGCGCACTTTTTGTTATATCGACGACAATGTGAACGCATGTGCGAAAATTTTTCGCGAAAATCTATTCATCAACGACGTAGTAAATATTGGATCAGAAGACGAAATAACCATTTTACAACTCGCAGAGCAGGTCATCAACGTTTCAGGATCGACATCGAAACTTATTCACCTGCCACCACTGCCAGAAGGTGATATGACCAGACGAAAACCTGATGCTGCGAAAATGCATTCAGTAATCGGTGATAAACTTGTAACATTAGACGAAGGCATAGCGAAAATTTTATCCAACTGGAGGAAAAACTGATGTGTGGTATTACTGGAACATTCGGATTTGAAAATCAGGGACAGGCATTATCAATGATTGCAACGATGAACGATTGCATCGCACACCGCGGCCCTGACGCAGAAGGAATATGGGGAAATAATCATTGCGTTCTTGGCCATCGCAGATTGTCAATCATCGATACAAGCGCAGCCGGCAATCAACCTTTTCATTCACAAGATGAAAAACTCATCATCGTCTTCAATGGCGAGATTTACAATTATATCGAACTCAAAAAAGAACTCAGTACAGACTATACTTTTCAAACAGGCACAGATACAGAAGTAATGCTCGCCGCCTATCAAAAATGGGGCATAGCATGTATCGAAAAATTCTTTGGCATGTTTGCTTTCGCGCTATGGGATGAAGCCGAACAATGCCTTTTTGTTGTTCGCGATCGAATTGGAATCAAGCCACTTTACATCTCTCAGATTGGAAAGGAAATCATTTTCTCATCTGAAATAAGAGCTTTGCTCGCTTCGGGAAAAGTTGAAAGAAAGATCAGTAGTGCAGCGCTATCCGACTACTTCCGATATCAAACAGTTCACGCGCCAAAAACAATGATTGAAGGCGTCACGATGTTGATGCCTGGTCATTACATGAAAATTACAACCAGTGGTATTGAAACAAAATCATACTGGGATATCACTGAACGAGTTCGAAAAGATGCATCACAAAAATCCATTACTGAAGTAAGAAAAGACATTCACGAATTACTAGCGTCTAGTGTTGAGTTGCGCATGCGTGCAGATGTCCCATTCGGTGCCTTTCTATCCGGAGGAATTGATTCGAGCATCATCGTTGGGTTGATGAGTGAAGTTTCTGCGCATCCGGTGAAAACATTTTCCATCACGTTTCACGAAAAAGAATTTGATGAAGGCCCTTATTCAGATTTGATAGCGAAAAAATTCAAGACAGATCATCACCCGATACAACTCAGTGCGAATCATTTTCTAAAACTTATTCCGGACGCCTTGCAAGCCATGGATCACCCTAGTGGTGATGGTCCTAACACTTACGTTGTGTCGAAAGTCACGCGTGAAGCCGGAGTAAAAATGGCGCTCAGCGGATTGGGTGGCGATGAAGTTTTCGCAGGATACGATGTTTTTCGACGTGTGAAAAATCTCGAATCAAAACAGTGGCTGAATATTGTTCCCAAATTGTTTCGTCAACCGCTGGGTAAATTCATGAGAGTAGCCAGTCCTTCAATTGCCACTGAAAAGCTTGCCGCTCTTCTCGCAGGAAGTAAAATGGACTTCGCACATTTCTATCCTTTGAACAGACAAATATTGAATGATGGTGAGGTTGACAAATTGCTTTCAAATCACCATGCAGAAAAAAATGTCGTGGCAGAACTTTCTTCATTGATTGGAAAAACTTCGTTGCACACATTGTCAAAAGTTTCTATTGCAGAAATGAGTACCTATATGCAAAACATATTGCTTCGTGATACCGATCAGATGAGCATGGCGCATGCGCTTGAAGTGCGCGTTCCGTTTCTCGATCATCGACTTGTGGAGTATGTGCTGGGTGTGAATGACGAAATGAAATATCCTCATACGCCTAAGGAATTGTTGACTTCATCAGTTGCTGGTATGCTTCCAGATGATGTCATCCATCGTCCGAAAATGGGTTTCACTTTTCCCTGGGCAGTATGGATGCGCAACGAATTGAAATCATTTTGTGAAGAAAATATAGCTTCGCTTTCGCAAGTAGAAAACATTGATCACGCTGCAGTAAAATCACTTTGGAATAGATTTCTTGCCGGCGATAAATTCATTAGTTGGTCGCGAATCTGGCCATTGGTAGTATTGGGACATTGGGTAAAACAACATGATGCACACTGAGAAAAAACGCATAATAATTTTCACTGATTGGTATCTTCCCGGTTATCGTGCGGGTGGTCCAATTCGTTCACTCGCCAATCTTGTGACAGTTCTGAATCACGATTTTTATATTGTTACGCGCAATACGGATCACCACTCTACTCAGCCCTATCCTGATATTACATCCAACAAATGGATCAAACTTTCAGACAATGTGCATGTCATTTATTTGGATGAAAACAATCTCACCTCTGAGATGTACAGAAAAATTCTGAAAGAACACCCGTGCGATAATATTTATTTGAATTCACTTTTTTCTCCTCGCTTCACGCTGTTACCTATGCGTGTTGCACGCCAAATGGGGTTAGCAAAAAAATGTGTTTTAGCGCCTCGTGGAATGCTCAAACCCGGTGCTTTATCCATTAAATCAAGGAAGAAAAAAATATTCCTGTTCATTTCAAAATTGACAGGTCAGTTCAGAGGAATACGCTGGCACGCCACAAGTTCGGAAGAAGAAAAAGAAATCCGACAACATTTTCCGAGTGCTTCAAATATTCGCATTGCGCCAAATCTATCCGACGTGCCATTGGAAAAACCTACACGACCGATTAAACAAAAAGGCGAATTACGATTGGTTTGCATAGCACGAATAAGTCCTGAGAAAGGCATCATGGAGGCTCTTCAATTTTTGAAAGATGCAAATCTGGATGGAGAAATTGTTTGTGATTTTTTCGGGACACAGCAAAATCAATCGTACCTAGAAGAGTGCAGAGAACTGGCTGATTCCATTCAACAAGTGAAGATTCGTTTTCGTGGTGAGATAAAACCTTCTGATATACCGGAAATGTTGCTACAATATCATTTCTTTTATCTGGCTACACTTGGTGAAAATTTCGGACATGCCATTTCAGAAGCCCTAACGCACGCCACGCCTGTGATCATCAGCAATTTCACGCCATGGCAGCAGCTGGAAGAAAAAAAGGCCGGATGGGACTTGCCATTAGAAAGCAGGCGATTTGGCGAAATTCTTTTCCGCTGCATGGAAATGCATCAGTCGGAATACAGCGAGTGGTGCAATGGGGCATACGTTCATGGTCGCAAGGTTGCCCTCGATCATGCCAGTATAGAAGCCAGTTATGCCATTTTCGAATAAATTATTCAATCGCATAGCACAACGTCATTGCGTCAGATTGCGGATTCTATTTTGGGAAAATCCATAAATTGACATCTCAATAAGCATTCTAAACACCCTCCGCGACTTACATTTCCCACCCATTATCATTTTCCATGAATATTGTCATTCTCTCGAGAGACGCTAAATTGTACAGCACGCAAAGACTTGTTGAAGCCGGTGAACAGAACGGTCACAGCGTTCGTGTTGTTGATCATCTCAAGTGCAATCTTGTGATCGAAAAGAAAAAACCAAAAATCATTTATCGCGGAGAGGAATTGACTGATGTTCACGCCGTCATCCCGCGAATCGGCGCTTCCGTCACATTTTATGGAACGGCGGTTGTTCGTCAGTTTGAAATGATGCATGTGTTCAGTGCAGTGGAATCGCAAGCACTCGTGCGTTCGCGAGACAAACTGCGCAGTATGCAGATTCTCGCGCGAGCTGGACTTGGTTTACCGAAAACTGTTTTCACCAACTATTCTCGCGACGTCAGTAAAATTTTGGAAGAAGTGGGCGGCGCTCCTGTCATCATCAAATTGCTTGAAGGCACACAAGGACTTGGTGTCGTGCTGGCTGAAGATGAAAAGGCGGCGATAAGCGTGGTCGAAGCATTCAACAATTTGAAAGCACGTGTCATCGTTCAGGAATTTATTCGCGAGGCAAAGGGCGCAGACATCCGCGCTTTTGTGATAGATGGTCAGGTGGTTGGAGCGATGAAACGTCAAGCCAAAGCGGGAGAATTCCGATCGAATTTGCACCGTGGAGGAACAGCTGAAGTTATTACACTCTCACGTCAGGAAGAAATAACAGCATTGAAAGCTGCGAAGGCGTTGGGATTGGGAATTGCCGGAGTAGATATGTTGCAAAGCGAGCGCGGACCTCTCATTATCGAAGTGAATTCATCACCGGGTTTGGAAGGAATTGAAAAAGCAACACAGAAAGATATCGCAGGAGAATTCATCAAGTTTCTTGAGAAGCACGTTGAAGTTTGAAAAACTTTTCGGATTAACGGGTTACTTCGCAAAGCCCTCTCTGTTTAAGTGAATGAACTACTTTACGTTCTTTTTTTCTTGAAAAAAAAAAGAACCGAAAAATT
>JAYTOA010000006.1:0-3384 GCA_043748015.1 Flavobacteriales bacterium | reverse complement strand
ACATGGCATTCGAACAGATGCAACAGAATGGTTCTATAACTCCTCTAACTATTCTCATCGAGAAAGACATGGACGACATGAGATGATGGAATCGGTCACAATAAATTCTCGTTAAATACTTTATATCACACATCACTCCTCACATTTTTTGAAACCATAACACATGCATCTCCACAAGATTCTTTACATTGTATTCGTGATCGCGATCATCGCCACGGTTATCATCATCGTAGTTACACTATTCAACAAATGGCTTAAGCAAAAAGAGCGTGCATGGGCATTTGTATTGAAGCAGGACAACAACAAGGCGATGGCTCCATTGCGTATCAGTGCATATGAGCGACTTGTGGTAATGCTCGAGCGCATCTCTCCACAAAGCCTGGTGATGCGACACAGTATGAATTCTTCCAATGCAACTTATCTGCAAATGGAATTGATCAAATCATTACGTGAAGAATTCGAACACAACATTTCATTGCAGATGTATGTGAGCGCAGATACCTGGGAGAAAATCAAACGTGCAAAAGAGGAAACTTCCGAATTGATAAAAGTTGCATTCACACGAGTAAAGCATGATGGTTCTGCGATGGAACTCAGTCGTGAAATTCTTCAACTCGAAGCGACAGTCGGCAACAGCGCCATTCGCGAGGCCATTCTCGGCATTCGAATTGAAATGACAAAGTATTTTTGATAAAATTCGACCGTCTTCTATTAGAAATTCTTATTTCTTACGGCACTTTCTTTCAGCTTTTCAAGCGGATATTCCAAGAGATCTTCCATCACAATTACATAGCCTTTTTCAGTCATAATCTCCTTCGAAGTATAAGGAATACCGCCTATAGTTCGCAGTGCCTTGTCTACTTTCAAGGTCAAACCTGAAATCGTTTCAACTGTTTCCATTTTCGAAATCGCATCGATATTCATGGAACCTTTCAATAAGTGCTTTCCAATAAGATCATCAAGAAGCGCTTTGTTTTCCGGTCGTTTCAATTCACCAATCAAGTGTTTTTTTCCCGATTGAAAAATCTCATTATTTGGACATAAAAAAGTGACTTCTTTTTCTGCTGCTACTTCCGACCATGAACTAATACTCAGCAAATGACCCCACGTACTATAATCACCGGAATTTATGACGAAGCGCATCACATTTCCCGCGTCAGATTTTCCGAATCCGCTATTCAGTTCTCCCAGATTTTCACCTTCAGTCTTTTGTTCGTTGACAACTTCCTCAGATTTATTTTGTTCACGCGCTTTGGTCTGGTCGCTGTCCACACAAGACTGAAAAATCAAAGCCGTGAAAATCAAAGAAGTAACGCTTAGTCGGATTATCATTTTTGTTCTGTTTGCGGCGAAAATAATCAATCCACACTCCTCACGAACCCAATGATTACACTATGTTTTTATGAACAGAAATGATGCAGCATGCCTTATAAAACAAGTCGCTGACCTAAATTTGCCATTCGATTCAATAGAAAGTCGAACCAAAATACTGACAATGACTCATATCGGAAAAAAGCCCGAGACAGCAACATTGGACTATCTCGGTCTCCAGCATGTAGCCACGGCCTACTGGAATCTTCATCCAGCAGAACTAACGGAAGAAACAATCACCCTCGGACAGGGCGTTCTCACTGACACCGGCGCACTCGCCATTGATACAGGAGAATTTACCGGTCGCTCACCCAAAGACAAATTCATCGTTGCCGATGATGTCACAAAAGACACCATCTGGTGGGGTGGACAATTCAACCTTCCTTTCGATTCTGAAAAATTCGACAAACTACATCAGCGCATCAATGCTTATCTTACAGGCAAAGATGTTTATGTGCGCGACATGTTCGCTTGCGCCGATGAACGCTACAGACTAGGCGTTCGCGTAATAACAGAATTCCCATGGAGCAACATGTTTGCATACAATATGTTCATCCGCCCTACGGGTGAACAATTGGATAATTTCCAGGCAGATTGGAATGTGATCTGCGCTCCCGGATTCATGGCGATACCTGATGTTGACGGAACACGCCAACACAATTTTGCCATCCTCAATTTCACCAAAAAGATTGCCATCATTGGTGGTACAGGATACACCGGTGAAATCAAAAAGGGAATTTTCACTGTGCTCAATTATGTATTGCCGCAAGACAAAAACGTATTGAGTATGCATTGCTCTGCTAACGTTGGCGAGAAAGGCGATACAGCCGTTTTCTTCGGACTGAGTGGAACAGGAAAAACAACGCTTTCTTCAGATCCAAACCGTAAACTTATCGGTGACGATGAGCACGGCTGGACCGATACTACAGTATTCAATTTCGAAGGCGGTTGCTATGCGAAGACAATTGATTTGTCGCGCGAAAAAGAGCCACAGATCTATGATGCGATCAAGTTCGGTGCAATCCTCGAGAACATTGGATTTGAAGACGACGGAGTTACTCCTGACTATCACAATTGTGAGAAAACAGAGAACACACGCGTGAGTTATCCGCTCACTCACATCGACAACACTATGGATCCGTCTGTTGGCGGTATTCCTAAGAATATTTTCTTCCTTACTTGTGATGCGTTTGGTGTATTGCCTCCAATTTCAAAATTGAACAAAGGCCAGGCGATGTATCAATTTATCAGTGGTTATACAGCAAAAGTTGCCGGAACAGAAGCGGGCATCACAGAACCAACCACAACATTCAGTGCATGTTTTGGTGCACCTTTCCTTCCACTTCATCCAACAAAGTATGCTGAGATGCTTGGCAAGAAACTCGAATCGAGCGGTGCACGCGTTTGGCTAATCAACACAGGTTGGAGCGGTGGCGCGTACGGAACCGGAGAGAGAATGAAACTTCGCTTTACAAGAGCAATGATAACCGCAGCACTCGAGGGACAACTTGACAATGTAGAATATGAAACCCACGAAGTATTTGGACTAGAAATGCCGAAGACATGCGCTGATGTACCTGCTGAATTGCTCAATCCGCGCAACACGTGGAAAGACAAAACAGCCTACGACGTGAAGGCCAATGAGCTCGCGGAAAAATTCGTGAACAACTTTGAAAAGTTCCGCGAATTTGCCAGCGAAGAAATCATGGCGGCAAGCCCGAAAGTGATGACGAAAGCATAATTCAAATTGATAAAATAAAGAGAGTCGTCTTGTGAAAGGCGGCTCTTTTTCATTTTCTTCACCGCTAAACCATCATACGCGAGCTATCGCGCACTTCTCATTTCATACATCAAAAATTAGATCGCTGATTACCTGACAAAAAATATTGGACTAAAATTTTGTCCGGTATTTTTTCTCAAGAAAATTTTCAACAAG
This sequence comes from Flavobacteriales bacterium, assembly GCA_043748015.1. GTDB lineage: Bacteria > Bacteroidota > Bacteroidia > Flavobacteriales_D > Sanyastnellaceae > JAIBBG01. Next base: position 77 of record JAYTOA010000006.1, on the reverse strand, counting down.
AAAAACATAATGAAAAATTCGCGATAAAAAAAGGTCAGTTCATTATCAGAGAGAAAATCTCCTCTCAAATATCCCGC
>JAYTOA010000005.1:0-14270 GCA_043748015.1 Flavobacteriales bacterium | reverse complement strand
ATTGAGTTTATGACATCTCTACCAATGCTCTTATAGAAATATCCATTTTCCTTCAATTTATCCAGGTCATATAAATTGCGCCCGTCAAATATTGACTTGCTTTTAAGAAGTGAAGACATTTTATCGAAATCAGGATTCCTGAAAGCAGCCCATTCAGTGCAAATTAGAAGTGCATCCGCACCTTCCAAGGCTGTGTATTGATCATCGGCATATTGAATCGAATATCCTTTTTGCTGTTGAACGTTCTTCATTGCTTCCGGATCGAAAGCAACAATTTTAGCACCAGCCTGAAGCAAATGTTCAATCATGTAAAGTGCGGGTGATTCGCGTATATCATCTGTATCCGGTTTGAAGGCAAGACCCCAGATAGCGATTGTTACATTCGAAAGACTTCCTCCGAAATGATCGAGAATTGAACCCAACAAAATAGTTTTTTGTCGTTCGTTCACCTTCATTACACTCTTGAGAATTTTGAATTCGTAGTTATGTGACATGCCGCTGTGATACAATGCTTGAACGTCTTTTGGAAAACAGCTTCCACCGTATCCAATACCCGGAAAAAGGAAACGCTTGCCAATTCTGGTATCCGTTCCAATTCCTATACGCACAGCGTCAACATCTGCTCCGACTTTCTCGCAAAAGTTTGCAATTTCATTCATGAAGGAAATCTTTGTCGCAAGAAAAGCATTGGCTGCATACTTGGTCAACTCAGCACTTCTTTCATCCATGAAAATAATTGGATTACCCTGACGCGTGAAAGGCTTGTACAATTCTTCCATTTGCTTGCGGGCACGGGCGCTGGTAGTGCCAATCACAACGCGATCAGGCTTCATAAAATCATCTACTGCAAATCCTTCGCGCAGGAATTCAGGATTGCTCACTACATCAAATGGTACGCTAGTGTTTGCAGCAATCGCAGCATGAACTTTTTCTGCTGTACCAACCGGCACAGTGCTTTTATCTACTATGATCTTGTATTCCTTAATGATTTTGCTCAGGTCGTCAGCCACTTTGAGAATATAGCTGAGATCTGCGCTGCCGTCTTCTCCCGGAGGAGTTGGAAGAGCAAGAAAAATTATTTCAGCTTCGTTCACAGCCGTTTCGAGATCAGTGGTAAAGCGCAATCTATTCGCCCTGATGTTGCGTTCGAAAATTACATCGAGGTGTGGTTCATAGATTGGGATTTCACCGTTCTGCATCCTCATCACCTTGTCGGCATTGATATCAACACAAGTCACATTGTTTCCGGTTTCGGCAAAACATGTTCCCGTTACCAGGCCAACATATCCGGATCCAATCACTGCAATATTCATAGTAAGAAATGTTTTAGAGCCCGCGAATTTAGGGCAGAATTGCTGAAACATCGGTCATCCGGCCTACTGATTTTTATTGATGCAAGGCTTGCCGGCGGACTTCTTTAAACTTAGGCAATGACGTGAATGGTCATATGGTTGCTGCATTCTCCTATAGTAGCAAAATCAAGCCGATCAGCAAAAAAATGAAATAGATAGAACTGAGCGTGATTCCCAGAATAGCTCCTCCACGACCCGCTCCCTTTTTCGCTTTTTTGATTGCAATTCCACCAAATATCATTGCCATCAGTGCAAAAAGAAATGCCGCAAGGGACATTATTGCTGCAAAACCAGCTGTTACCGGATTTTTTGTAGCTATGGCGATCAGGATTATGATGGCAAGCCACGAAAGCGCACCGAATAGTCCGGAAATGGTTCCCATTGAACCTTTCTTCTTCTTCTTCGATTTCTCCGCGTGAGCAATATCAGTCCATGAACCTGCTGCATTCAGCAGTGGTAGTATTGCAGTAATTGATTTTTTCTTTGAAGGTTCAAATGTTGGAATTCGCTTATTTTCAATCTGCGCTGTTACATTCTCTTCTGCAATTATCGGTTCCTCCGTTTTGGATGCGATTTCTTCAACTTTAGTTGTTATAGCCACATTCTCCTCAGCAATCACAGTTGTCTCTGCGCGGTCTTCATACATAGTCGTCTTCGGTGATTCCGTCTTCCTGGATTCATGATGCCATTCTACATTGAAACCGCCTGTATATTTTCTTTTCTCTATTGTACACGACTGGACCAGTATGGAACTTAAAAGAATTAGCAAAGCAGTGAAGAATACATGTCGATTCATGTGGTTGAGTTTTGGAGTGTTTGGTGATTATGTGGCTAATTAAAGTCGTAATCGTGTTTTTAATATCAGTCACACATATTTATTTTTGAATAAAGCGCTACCGCTCAGGTTGGTTAAAAGCGTTATGCCTTAATCAAATATAATATTTCGGCGAAGAGAACGATGCGTTTACTACCAAAACAAATCAAATTATAGCTCAATGATCCGTGTTGAAACTTGCTTCATTGAATCAATATCATGACTTGAAAAAAGAATGGAGACGCCTTCTTTTGCTATCAATGATGACAACAATTGGAACAATTCATCCTTCGCGACATAGTCAAGAAATGCTGTAGGCTCATCCATTAAAATGACCGGAGTTTGTTGTGCAAGTGCGCGTGCAATCATTGCTTTTTGCAATTCGCCATCAGAAATTTCCGCAAGAGGTTTTTCAGCAAGATGCCGGATATTTAGCTTTTCGAGACAATTATCAATGAGTGTTGAGTCAGAATCGTTTTCGAAATGAACCCGTCCGAGATTGGGAAATCTTCCCATTTCGACCAATGCCCTAACAGTAATTCCTTGTAACAAGACACGCTGTGTCAAGACGATGCTGATACTACGGGCACGTTCGATTGCCGACAAAGATTGAATGTTTTTTCCCTCGTAGAGAATATCACCGGAAAGTGGAGGAATCAAACCGCAAATGGTTTTCAATAAGGTAGTTTTTCCACGTCCGTTGCGTCCTTTGAGTCCAATCATTTCCCCTTTGAAAATATCGAGATTGAAATGATCTAGAATGGTTTTTCCTTTATAGCCGATTGCGAGATTTTCGATATGTATCAATGGACTATTCATATCAAATAATGGCCTTTGATTTCGTGCCTCTCAATACAATGTAAACAACAACAGGAGCGCCGAGGGCCGAGGCGATGGTGTTGAGTGGTAATTCCAATAGACGTGCAAGCAGATCGCAGAGCACGCCAATGGTAGCACCCGCAAGTATTACCGGAACGAATAGTCTGGGATGGTTTGAAGTGCGAAGCCATGTTCGCACAAGATGCGGCACAGCAAGACCAATAAATGAAACAGGTCCACAAAAAGCGGTGATGATTCCCGCTAAAATTCCTGTTGCAAGAATAATCAGAAGCCTTGTGCCGCGCACGTTCACACCCATACTTTGAGCGTAATCTTCGCCGAGTAAAAGAAGGTTCAATCGAGGAAGAATGAAGGCGGTGATGAATATGCCTATGACTACAGACAACGCAAGAATTACAATTTCCGGCTTTGACGTCTCTGCGAAACTTCCCATTCCCCAATTGATGAAACTGCGCAACGATTCATTGGAAGATTTGAATTGTAGCGCATTCACGATAGCTCCGGTAAAGAAGCTGAGCATAATTCCGAAAATGAGTAAAGCAGTGTTGTCGGATAATTTCTCAGCAACCGCCATGACGATGAACAGCACTATGAAAGCTCCGGCAAGCGCAGCCAAGGCAGTCAGTGCGATGGTCGACGACGCACTTATACTTCCACCAACAGCAAGGACCGTTAGTGCGACACCTAGTGAAGCTCCCGAGGTGATGCCAAGTACCGATGGTCCGGCAAGCGGATTGCGAAATAACGTTTGCATCAATAATCCACTTAACGCAAGTCCGCCGCCACCAAGAATGGCAGCAGTTGCCCGTGGAAGTCGCGATTCCAGAATGATGATGCGATAGGTGTTTTCCGACCCATTGCCACAAAGCACATTCACAACATCCTCAAATGCTATGTGAACTGAACCGAGGACGAGTTCCAGCGTGAAGAGGATGAGCAGTAGAATGAAGATGGAGACTGTTCTTAACACGGGGCAAAAATGGGGAAAGTCTGGAGTTGGTGCTTCACGCAGATTTTGCAGATTTAAGGAGATTTTTTTTTATTGCAAAATCTTCTTGAAACTAAAATGTACCGACGGATTTGCATCGCATCGATTTGTAATGACCCTTTTCAGATGTTGTTCACGATTCTGAAAAAACTCACCTTATCTATCAGAGAAATGGAGTTGAAATTGATGAGGAGCCCTAGTTTTTTATTTGTTAGTTTAAGATAAGTCGTCAATTGTTTAAAGTGAATTTCTGACAGGCTCTCGACAGATTTGATCTCAACAATTACCTCATCGTTTACCAGAATATCCAATCTAAAGCCTGCGTCCAGATTAAGTCCTTTGTAAATTACAGGAAGGACAACTTGTGATTTTATTTCAAATTCTTTTGCCTGCAACTCAATTTCAAGTGCTTTTTCATAAACAGACTCAAATAGGCCGGGTCCAAGCGCGGAATGTACCTTGAATGCGGCGCCTCTGATGCCAAAGGATATTTCATTGATCGTCGTTGCTTTTTTCATTGTTCAAATTTCGGCGCACTCTAATTTCTGTGTGATCCATCACATTGCATAACTTCCCTTAGTCAATAATTTTCAATTAGTTATGTGGCATAACAAGTATAATAAATCTGCCTCAATCTGCTGAATCTGCGTGAAACCCTTCAGATAATTCTGAAAATCCCCTTACAAATCACGACTTTTGCGCGCCTTTTTAAGAAGAAATGAAATTTGACAAAAACACCATCATCGGCTTCTCGCTGATGCTTCTCCTCCTCATAGGTTTCTCGTGGTATCAGACCAATTTGCAGAAAGATTTTGCTATTGTAGAACAAGCCAGATTGGATAGCCTCGCAAATATTGAGGCCCTTAATCCAAAACCTGTGGTTACGCCTGAAAGCGCGGCTCCAGAGGCAACGCAAACTCCCGCTGTCGCTGAGGATCAAACTTTGAATCTTTCCGTTGCCAACGACAAATATGGCATACTGGCTCTGGCTACAATTGGTGAAGCTAAAGATGTTGTCCTCGAAAATGGAAAAATCAAAGTGACGCTCAATACTAAGGGTGGTATGATCTCGATGGCCGAACTGCAGGATGGATACAAGTCATATCTGACCAAGGAGAATATCAAACTCTGGAGTGATAGCCTTTCCAAAATGAAACTGATCCTGAATCTTTATGGAAAGGGTTCCTTCAAAAGTGATGAGTTCTATTTCACGCCGAGTGCTGAATATGTTGATGCAAAAGGTGCTGGTCAGCAGCTTGTGATGCGAATGAATTCAGCAGATCCCGCGAAGTATTTCGAACTTATCTATTCACTTCAACCGAATAGTTATGGCTTGGATATGAAGGTGAACATCGTCGGTATGGGTGATGATCTGGAGCTTTCATCGAAGCCGATCAATCTTGAATGGTTTGCTGCCGGACTTACCAATGAAAAAGGAATAGCGGCAGAGCGCGCAAGATCTTCTGTTTACTATCGTGAAATGGAAGAGGATCGCGATTATCTCAGCGAATCCAGTGGCGATGCATATGTAACTGAGAAGAAGTTGAACTGGATGTCATTCAAGCAAGATTATTTCTCTGCAGCAATTATTTCCAACGATGGCTTTGGTGTAGGTTCCAATCTCCAGATCAATGTTAGTCTGGACTCAACTCACACAAAATTCTACTGGGCGAATTTGCTCCTGCCAATTCAACCTGGAGCATCTGCTTCTACGAGCATGACATTCTATTTTGGACCGAATGATTACCAAGAGCTGAAGAAATTTGAAGCCGTTGAGTTTGATCATGTGATCGACTATGGTTGGAGCATTATCGGAACTGTCAACAGGTATTGCATCCGTCCATTGTTCTGGTTTTTCTCATCATTTATTGGCAGCTGGGGTTTGATCATTTTGATCGTTACGCTTGTTATCAAATCGGTGCTTTTTCCTATCACATGGAAGAACTTTTTGAGCAGTGCTAAGATGCGCGTTCTCAAACCTGAGATTGACGAAATCAACAAGAAGTTTGAGGGAAAAGATGCTGTGCAGAAGCAGCAGGCAACAATGGCCTTGTATCGTCAGACGGGTGTAAATCCTTTTGCGGGATGTATTCCTGTTTTGCTTCAGATGCCAATTCTCTATGCTATGTTCCGATTTTTCCCCGCGGAAATTGCATTGCGTGGTCAAGGATTTTTATGGGCGGATGATCTCGCAGCTTATGACAGCGTTTACAGCTGGACGCAGAACATTCCTGTGTTGAGTTCTATCTATGGGAATCACATCAGTGGATTCACGATTTTGATGTGTATCTCCACGTTTGTATATTCTAAAATGAGCATGGGTGCTCAACCGCAAATGGCACAACAGCCGGGTATGCCGAACATGAAAGTGATGATGAATTTATTCACCATCATGATGTTGTTCTTCTTCAATAGTCAGCCTTCCGGGTTGAGTTTGTATTACTTCTTCGCCAACATGGTCAGCATTGGTCAGATGTGGGCAATCAAGAAATATTTTATTGATGAAAATGCTATTCGCGCGAAAATTGAAAACAACAAGAAGAAGCCTAAGACAAAGAGTGGTTTCATGCAACGATTGGAAGATGCGCAAAAACTGCAGAAGCAAAAAGCTGTGAAAAAGTAATTTTCGTTTCGGCGAAAATTGTGTTTGTAATTTTGAGCTTACCTAAATGAAGTATAATTATCTGATTTTTCTGTTTGTAGTTTTGATTCTTGCCTCCTGCGCTAGAAGAAGAGAGCGGAGATCGGATCATACTGAACAAGTAAGTCCTGAACAAATGATTCAGGATGCACTGAATGATACTTCTGGAATTGTAGAAGGGTTTGCTGTTGATACTTTTTTTTATTATCAGCGTGGTGCTTGCTACGGTATGTGTCCCATTTTCAATCTGACTATTTTTACTGACGGACAAGCTATTTACGAGGGAAAAAACTTTGTTGACAGGATTGGTTTTTACCGAACAACAATGGATGAAACCGTTCTTCAAAAAATAACCAAGTCAGCAATGTCGATTGGGTATTTTAGTCTCGAAGAAGAATATGACAATCCACACATCACAGACATTCCAACCACGAAAACAGCGCTTAGAAGCGAATACACTTTGAAGTGGGTCACCAACCGATACAAGGGACCTGCAAGTTTAAAAATATTCTACAATGAAGTTGATTCTATCATCGGGCATCAAACCTGGATGAAGGTCGCGGAAAGGGAATAACCATTAGGAACTAATATATCAATCAATAATCACTCAATGAAACGTAGTTTTAAAATTCTTGCGCTGATCCTGGTAATGATCCCGGCTTTGGTGCGCGCCAATGAAGGTATGTGGCTTGTGAGCCTTCTCAACAAAATGAATGAAGCTGAAATGCGCGGCATGGGACTTAACCTTTCAGCCGATGAGATCTACAGCATCAATCATGCTTCACTAAAAGATGCGATCGTTCGTCTCAATTACGGACAGTGCACCGGAGAGGTGGTAAGTTCTCAGTCTCTGATTTTCACGAATCATCACTGCGGATTTGACGCTATTCAGTCGTTGAGTACAGTGGAAAACAATATGCTGGCTAACGGATTTGTTGCAAAAAGTTTGAAGGAAGAACTTCCGATTCCGAATTTCAAAATTTCATTTCTCGTGCGCATAGATGATGTGACGAAAGCTATGATGGATGCCATTCCGAACGGGACTTCTGAGGCTGAGAGATCAAAAATTATAGCGGCGAAAAGCAAAGAGTTGATCGCCGCAAATAACGATGGCGGCAAGTATGAAGTGGAGCTGAAGTCATTCTATTATGGTAATGAATATTATGTAATGGTATATCAGACATTCAGCGATATCCGTCTTGTTGGAAATCCGCCGGAGAGTGTTGGAAAATTCGGTGGTGATACCGACAACTGGATGTGGCCTCGTCATACGGGTGACTTCTCCATGTTGAGAATTTACGCTGATGCGCAGAACAATCCTTCAGATTACAAAGCGGACAACGTTCCCTACAAGCCGAAGCATTTCCTTCCCGTGAATATAGATGGCGTTCAGAAAGGTGAATTTTCTATGATCATGGGTTTTCCCGGAAGAACTTCTCGATACCTCACGTCATATGGTGTACAACAAGCAACTGATGTTCGCAATCCTGCACTCATAGCTTGTCTTGGAACTAAGCTTGAATCATGGAAGAGCGTAATGGACCAGGATCCCGCAGTTGATTTGATGTACGCTGCGAAGTATGCGAGCACAGCAAATGGTTGGAAGTATTACATCGGTCAGACGCGTGGATTGAAGCGTTTGAATGTGAAAGATGATAAAGTGAAAATTGAAAAGTCATTCAATGATTGGCTGAGTCAAAACGGTGATCGCAAAGCAAAATATGCTGAAGCACTTCCATTGATTCAACAATATTATTCAGAACTTGAGCCTAGCGTTCTTGCTTCCACGTTTGCTAATCTCTCCGGTGCTGGTGGCGCTGAGTTTGTCGGTTTCGCATACACAATAGGTGAAGCGATCAAAGAAATTATGGCCGAGAAAGATGAGTCGAAAAGAACTGAAGCGCTTAAAGAATTGAAGGCAGATGTTGAAGAGCATTTTCATGAGTACAATGAGCGTGTGGATTATGTGGCTTTCGTGAACCTTACAAATCTTTATCGTGCTAATATGAAAACCGGAAGAGCGGATTGGCACAATACAGTAGATGGTAAATTCAAGGGTAACGTGGATGCATACGCAACTAAGTTGTTTGCGACATCTGTGTTCACCAACAAGGCACGCACACTTGCGTTTTTAGAGAAGCCTAGTATTAAGGCAATTGATAAAGACATGGCGTATTTGACAGCGAAAAGTGCAATTACACAGGCAAGAGAATTGGGAGCGAAAAATCAAATGGAAAAGCTCAATAAGGGCATGCGACTTTTGGTTGCGGGTCTTCGTGAAATGAATCCAAATCATGCATACGCTCCGGATGCAAATAGTACGATGCGACTTACTTATGGTAAAGTGGATGATTACAGTGGTGGTGATGCGATTCATTACGACTATGTAACTACGACAGAGGGAATCATGGAAAAGCGCGACAACACCAATCCTGAATTTGTTGTTCCGGATCGTTTGGCTCAGCTCATTGCCGACAAAGACTTCGGTCGTTACGCTGCTAAAGGAAAAGATCTCGTTACATGTTTCCTCACGAATCACGACATCACTGGTGGTAATTCCGGAAGTCCTGTCATTGATGGTGATGGTAACCTAATCGGTATTGCCTTCGATGGTAACTGGGAAGCAATGAGCGGTGATATCGCATTTGAACATAAAATGCAACGTACCATTTCTGTTGACATTCGCTATGTTTTGTTTACAGTAGAGAAATTGATGGGTGGCAAAAACATCATCGACGAGTTGAAATTCGCGAAGAAGACCACCAAGCCGGCTGTTGTTGATCCTTCTGCTTCATCACAAGTTCCGGCTGCTGTGCAACCAGCTGTAACCGGCGGAAATCCGAGTACGGCTGTTCCTAAGACAGATCAAATGAAGAGGATGGAGGAGGAGCGCAAGAAGGCAGAAGAGTTGAACAAGACGCGTAAAGAAGATTTTGAAAAGGCAAAGAAAGAAGCTGAATTGAAACAAGCCGAAGCCAAGAAGAAGGCTGAAGAAATGAAAAAGGATATGAAGCCTGCTCCGGCAAAACCGGCAGAGAAGAAATAATTTTTCCTGAAGAAATGAAGAAGGCTGTTCCGAAGGGGCAGCCTTTTTTCTTTATTCAAAGATTCATTTATTCAACATTCAAAAGGGTTGGTATTGGGAATTTGGTAGTGAGTATTGGGAGCATGGAATTAAGAATGAATATGATAAGAAGAGTTGGACTTGAGGTGCATTTTTGTGTGATGTAGTAGTTAGAATGGGCGAAATTTGTCGTGATGAAAATTTTGATTTCGCTTTTGAGTATGGCATTGCTTTTTACTTCCTGCAATTTTTTGAAGCTGGTGGATAGAAAGCAAGAGAAGCGATTTTCACGAGAGGGAATTGTGTTGCATAAATTCATAGATGATTCAGGAACGCATGCCGTGCATTACTCCAACAATGGCAAACCAAAACTGATGATGCTTCATGGATATGGAGCAAGTGGTATCAGTCAATATTTTCGGACTTCGATTCAACTCAATGAGTCATACGACCTCATTCTGCCGGATTTACTTTATTGCGGAAAAAGTATTGGCGATAGCCTTGACTACAGTATCGGAGCGCAAGTGCGACACATTAAAACAATTCTTGATTCACTTCTCATCAATGAATCCATTACTGTAGTCGGCAATTCATATGGGGGAATTGTCGCGGCATATTTCGCCGAAAATTATCCCTTGCTCGTCAGTAAACTTGTTATCTATGATTCGCCTGTGAATAATTATTCTATGGCTTATGCCGACAGTCTGGCGCAAGCGATGCAAGTTCCTTCGGTGAAAGAATTGTTATCTCCAACTACTATTTGTGAAAACAGAAAATCACTTGATTTGATCTTTCATGATCAACCGTATATCCCACGATTTTTAAGAAGACAAATGATCAAGTATGGCTCCATTCCGGCACGCCAGGCGCAGCTTCAGCTACTTGATTACCTGATGGCGAATGAAGAAAAATTCAATGGTCATTATTTCAATTGGCACATGCCAGTGTACATATGTTGGGGTGAATACGACGTGCTGATTCCGATGTCAACATGTGATGCTATCATTGCTAGATATAAGATTCCAAAAGAGAGGGTTCATATTTTTCACGATGCAGCGCATGCTGTGAATGTCGAGTATCCGAAAGAATTTGTGACATATGTTAAAAGTGTAATGCATCAATGACTTTTACAGCAGTTTCGTTTTAGGTTCCTGGTTCCTAGTAACTTCGATTCAAAGACACTTTGCAAATTTCGGCAGGCCAAAAAAAAGCCTCCGAAGTACGGAGGCTTTTTCAATATGGTTTGATCAATTATGCGTTGACAGCGTTCATGCCATCCAATACATTCATGACTTCCTTTACTGATTTTGCGGAACTATCGAGCAAAGCTTTTTCTGCAGCGTTCAATTTGAGTTCGATGATTTTTTCAATACCGTTTTTACCCAAAACAACAGGAACACCGAGGTAGATGTCATTGTATCCATATTCACCCTGCAACCATGCACAGCATGGGAAGATGCGCTTCTGATCGCGAACAATGGCTTCAACCATTTGCGCAGCAGCAGCACCCGGCGCATACCACGCAGATGTGCCGAGTAGATTCACAATCTCGCCACCACCTGTTTTTGTTCTTTCAACAATCGCGTTCAATTTCGCTTCGTCGATCAGTTCTGTTACAGGAATTCCACCAACTGTTGTATAACGCGGAAGTGGAACCATGGTATCACCATGACCACCCATGAGAACGGCCTGAATATCTTTTGGAGAACAGTTCAAGGCTTCTGCAAGAAATGCGCGGTAACGAGCTGTATCTAGAATTCCTGCCATACCGAAAACTCTTTTGCTATCCGTCTTTGCACTGAGGTAAGCGCAATAAGTCATCACATCTAATGGATTACTTACTACAATAATCTTCGCATTTGGAGAATATTTGATTACGTTTTCTGTCACCGATTTTACGATGCCTGCGTTTGTTGCGATCAAGTCATCGCGGCTCATTCCAGGCTTACGCGGAAGTCCTGATGTGATCACAACAACTTCCGAATTTGCGGTCTTGCTGTAGTCATCAGTACTTCCGATAGTGCGTGTATCATAAAGATTGATAGGCGCAGTTTGCCATATATCCAAAGCTTTTCCTTCTGCGAAATTCGGTTTGATATCAACGAGTACTACTTCGTTTGCGATCTCGCGGTGAGCCAGAACATCTGCACAGGTGGCTCCAACATTTCCTGCTCCTACTACTGTTACTTTCATTGTACTTGAAATATTTTTTGATTAAATCCGCGGGCTTGTATTTCTACAATGAGAGCCATCGCGAATGCCCGCCAAAATTAAGAAGCAATTTTCTTATTGCAAGAGCCGTTGCTTTTCCAATTTATCAAGATTTACACACAAAATATGATGAAAGCGCAGAAGGCACCATCTTTGCCAACGCATCGCACACAATCATTTTCGAATATGAGATTCATCATTGCAGTTTGTTTTGTTTTCCTCTATTTCATTGGGTTTTCCCAGCCTAAACCGGGAACGGTGATGCCTGAAGGCAAGCCCGGAATCACCTACAATGTCGTAAATCCGAAAGGTAAACGCGATGGACTTTGGGTGCAACAATGGAAGGAAACAGGGAATTTACTTTACAAGGGCAATTATCAAAATGGTGTTCCGGTGGGCGATTGGCAGCGATTTTTTCCAGATGGAAGTTTGATGGCCATTATGAAGTATGTCCAGGACTCAACAATTGTTGATGCTACTTTTTATTTTGAAAATGGAAAATCAATCATGAGTCAAGGTAGATTCGTGAAGAAAAAGAAAGAAGGCAACTGGAAATTGTGGAATGACGCAGGTGCGCTGCTTTCGGATGAGAATTACGTGGATAGCTTGCTGGATGGGACATGTAAATATTTCTATCCAAGTGGAAAAATGTTGAAGACAGAGAACTACAAAGCAGGATTGAAGAATGGTCCTTTCACTGAATATTATGACAATGGAAAAAAACATTCAGAAGGAACTTATCTGATGGATGAAAAGGATGGCGCTTACAAGGCATGGTTTGAATCGGGAAAAATGGATTGCGAAGGCAAGTATTTTAAAGGACTTCAGGATGGCATGTGGTATTACAACCACAATGATGGAAGAGCAAAGATTTCTGTACTTTACAAGAAGGGTAAGGAGCAAAAACGCAAGTACGAGAACGGCACATTCAAGGAACATTATGACAGCGGAATTCCTATGAGCGAATACAATTACGAAAACGGCAAGAAGGACGGACCTTTTATTGAGTGGTATGAGAAGGGGCAATATGTGCAAGTGGAAGGAACTCCTGAAGATCAGAAAGTAGGGATTGTCTATAGAGAAAAGCTTGAGGGCACGCAGACCAAGGTGAAGGGAGATTATGTGAATGATCATCTTGAAGGTGAAGTCGTTTACTACCGTGAAAATGGCAGTATTGATAGAGTAGAGGAGTGGTCTGATGGCAAGTTGATTCGAACACGCCAAGCGGCGAAATAGAGGAATATCTCATATTCGATGTGCAGTGTTCAGCAAGATGAAAATTTTGCTTTCACGTCCAATTTTGAATTTCTTATTCTAACTTAGCGGATTGGACCTTACTGTTATTTGTCGTGAAGCAGATTTTTTTGTTTTGTTTAGTAATACTCGCTTGTGTGTCATGCAAAAAGCGTGAACAGGATCTTTCTCAGATAGATCTTGGTTACGCGTATTTTCCAAATCGCGTCGGTTCGTTCATCATTTATAAAGTGGATTCTACTTTCCGAGGAATCAATACTGAGGAATATCACTATCAGATAAAAGAAGAGCTTGCTGAGGAATTCACGGATAATGAAAATCAGTCAGCAATAAAAATCAATCGCTATTACCGTCAGACGAACGCTCAACAATGGGTTTTGATTGATGTGTGGACGCAAAAGCGAACAACGAATACGGCGGAGAAGGTTGTCGAAAATATTCGTTATATAAATATGGAATTTCCCATTAAGTTGGGTGGAACCTGGAATGGCAATGCGCTGAATAACTTTCCTGCACAGCAATACAAATACACGCGCGTAGATCAGTTTGCCGATGTAGGAATTCTTCAATTCGATAAAACGGTTACTGTTGAAGAGTTGAATAATGTCAATTTTGTGGATGATCAGGTATTCTATTCGACTTATGCGAAGAACGTTGGAATGGTTTTCAGACAAGCAAGAAACTATAACACGCAAGGCGCACAGACAACCGGTTACGAAGTTTTGTACAGTGCCATTTCTTATAGTATAGATTAGTCAAAACGTTCTTCTTGCAGTAAATTAGCGTTGAGCATTCACGACGATTGCTTTCGATGATGGTTCAACTTTATGCGTTTAAGAATTCTATTATTTCTCTTTTCTTTTATTGTGATAAAGACAATTGCGCAAACTGCTCCCGGGAAATACTGGGTGCAGTTCACCGATAAAAACAATTCGCCGTTTTCTATTTACAATCCTTCAGAATATTTATCGGAAAAGTGCATTGAGCGCAGAGCAAAGTATTCATTAGGTTTTGATGAGCGAGATATTCCGGTAAACGAAACCTATATCAGTCAAGTGTTGAGCGCTGGTCAATGTGAGTTACACCAAAAGAGCAAATGGTTCAAT
>JAYTOA010000004.1:0-7231 GCA_043748015.1 Flavobacteriales bacterium | reverse complement strand
CACATTCTCTTTTCCTTCGGACAACGTCACCAAAATTGCTTTTGTGGTGTCGATCCATATTCCTGTTTGTTTTTTCATCATCCGGTTTTATTTCTTGATTGCAAGCTAATGTCCCACCTCTGATGCGACGATGATAGAAGTATGATGGGCATATGAGCGATGTCATATATTAAATAATCTGAGAAAAAGCGGGCAATCAACTCTCTTCGACATCGTAGTTTGGGTTTTCGCAAGCATCTTTCGTGAATTCCGTGAAAGAAAACTGATCCACCAATAGCTTCACTGACTTTCTATTCTCACTCACTTCGCCTCATGGGGATGTGATGGACATATAATAAAAACCAGGTTTCCATATTGTTATGTCAACCGGAAATTGCCGTTGATTTATTTGGCCATTAAATTCTTCATGACCAATCGCGTCGGCAACAAAAAGAATTAGGCTTAGGCGCTTATTTTTTCGAAGTTGATAATGATGTGATCAGTTGCCGGATTCGGGTAAATAAGAATAGCCGTTTGCATTGTGTTTATCTGCACTACTCCATCAACATTACCGATAGTAATCAGAGAATCAAATTCTGCGACTGTTGCGTCAAATCCGCTGAATGGACAAATGCTTCCTTGACGATATTGCAAACTGAGGTGAAAATTGCCCAATGGAAAAGGTTCCCAACTTTCATAGAGTCTATACTGGTGCATTCAGATATAGACCATACTCGTGAGATTGTTTATTTGCACAAGACGTTCAATCTGTGCGGGATCAAATAACCCAATAAATAATAGCTCGATTACCAACAAAAAAAGGCTATCCTTTTGGGACAGCCTTTTCATATCAAATCGCTATGCTACTACAGCAAAGCATCCATTTTCTCAGTCAATACATTTTTCGGAACTGCGCCAACACTTTTGTCAACTACCTGTCCGCCTTTCACAAAAATGATTGTCGGGATATTGCGGATTCCGTATTTCGCGCTGATATCCGGATTTTCGTCAACGTTTACTTTTCCAATAACTGCCTTTCCGTCGTAATCGTGTGACATCTCTTCTACAATGGGTCCTACCATGCGACAAGGTCCGCACCATTCAGCCCAAAAGTCAATCATCACCGGTTTGTCGCTATTCTGCACGAGATCAGCAAAATTTGCATCTGTGATTTCTACTGCCATAATCTAGATTATTTGTTGAAATTGTTTTAATGTGTTCACGGCATCTCAACTAACGGGCCTTTGCATGTTTATCTGCCAAAGCTGCCATATTTCGAAATCCGGGCGACAAATGTAACTCGCTTTGTCACTAGGTTGTCTGATAATTTTTCCTCAGGAGGGCGTTAAAATTTCCCTTTCAACTACAGACTTCTTGCGTCGAATGAATACAATTGAGATTCCTGTTATGATGAATAACACTGCTATCAATTCCGCCTGAGTTGCAGTCATACCGAAGAAATCGAACTTGTTGTTCACCCTGATTTTTTCGATGAAAAAACGCTCCACGCCATTGAAGATGAGATAGAGTCCGAAGATGATTCCCGGTGTTGCGATTTTCTTGCGCAATCTCCAAAGAATAAGGAAAATGATGGTCGCCAATACTGTCTCATAAAATGGTGTAGGGAAAACCGGCGGTGATAAATAGGTGCAATAGCCATCGAAGCATGGCATCATTGGATCTATGATCGGCTTCACGTACGTGTCATTCAGCGCTCCGAGATGTCCGGCATAGCTTGCATCATAGTTCACGTTGTTGGGATAATCATAGGCCCATATCCAGTCGGGCATCCAAGATAACCATCCCGGCTTAGGTGCTGTGTTGGCAATTCCCCAGTCGCCATCACCGCTAACCTGACAACCGATGCGTCCAATTCCATAACCGAGTATCATTGCCGGTGCGGCGGCATCACACAATGGCCATAGTTTAATGCCTTTTCTCCAGGCATACACTAAAGTACCGGCAGATCCAACGATGAGTCCTCCATATACGGTAAGGCCGCTGATAAAACTATTGAAGGTGGGATGCGCAAAAAACTCTCTGAACTCAGCAGGATTTTCCAGCAGGTGAAAGAGTTTGGCGCCAATAATCCCGAAGATGGCCGTGACAAAAGTGATATTTCCTGTGATGTGGTGTGGGAAAATCTTTGCTTCCTGCATCACAGGCTCGGGCAATTGTTGCTTTTTGTAATCCCACCAACGCCATGCTCCAAAGGCAAGCGCCATTGCGATTCCAAGCAACCAATAACCACGTGAAGAGAAGATTTCCTGTTGAGGATTACTTCCACCGGAGAAAAGTTCTGAACCATTGAGGAAGAGATAAATCATCTTCCAGCCAATGATAAAACCCATCAAACCACTTGTAAGAATATCCGGCCAATTGGGCTTCCCCCCTATTTCAACGGTCTTTTCCATAGGTCGAAACATGCGCAAACGTGCTTTGCGCTTCAACTCAGCACCCAGAATGTAACTGGCTATAACAAAAGCGAGAGCCACGAAAAATCCAAAGCTATTGAGCAGTTTTGCCCATTGCCAGTCGAGTCCGAACATGTCATAAAACGCATGATATAGTGTAGGATACATATTTCAAATTTATACCCACGCAAGTAGGCGCATTATTGGCTCTATCTTCTAATGTTGACCGCATAAGATTTCAACATTGAATTAGCACAGTGCAAATGTTGCTGCTTTTATTCATACTTTCGTTTGGTAACCTTAATTCTTCTGAACTGCATGAATATATCGAGAGAATCTTTACGCCAGGTTGTCCAGGAATTGATGAACGACGTCATCGAGCAAGGATTTCATCATCTGATGCACTATCCTCAGCAAGGCGACGAGTTGAACAGAATCATCAAAGATGCAACAGAGGAATTGAACTACCAGTTACTCAAAATCGATTCGCACAGTTTCCCCCCTGAAAGTGACGCTCTCGGCAAACATTACGATATCATTTGTCAGGATACACAGAACAAAAGCCTGGAACTACTCGCGCGCTTGCAACATGTGATGGTGTTGGATAATCCGCGACTCCGAAGGGTCTAATAATTAATAATTAATAATTATTAATTACCTCAGATGCTATTCACCATCTTACTCACCTGCTTAATATCTCCTTTCAAATAGCCCTTCGTGTCATACTTCTTGGCTTCGTTGAGATGCGTAATGGCTTCGCGCTTTTTACGGCGATTGGCCGCGATTACGGCGAGATTGAGATATACAGCGGCTTTGTCATGATCCATGCGCAAGCCGAATGAAAGTGCCTGACGAAAATTCTTTTCACTTTGAGCAAGGCTCTTGTTCTGAACTTCAGAAGAACCCAACAGGAAATAATAATATCCCTTCTGCCCTTTCCATAAGTGATCAGGGTTTACCTTCATCAACCACGCCTTCGACTTTTCCATTTTCTGTTGACGCATGTAAAAGAAAACCATGATCAATCGCATACTGCGCATTGTTACAAGCACCATGATCGTTGTAACGAGCAGCATTGTAATTCCCCATCCCCATCGACCAATGACGAAAAGATATATGTTGAACGCAAGCACTCCAAGAGCAACAATTCCTTTAATTATACGGGTATCGATCGATTTCATCTCTGTTGTTTTTTCGGAGTGCGAAATTACGTCATCTAGTATCTTGTATCGGTAAAAGATGTCGCATGAATTTCATCCTCGGGCACTCATTTTCGCGAATAAATCAAAAAAAAACCGAAGTGGATTTCACCCTCCTAGCTGAAAAGGTTGTGTGCGTTGAGCAGCATTGAATTATAGGAACACAATTCACAACCTGGTGTTGCTCGTTTGTATACACACATCAAAAAAAATCATGTAGGTTTGTCGACCAATTTTTTTATTCAAAGCCATGGCAAAGAAGCTAGCCAACGTCAACATATTCAAGTTCCGTGTGATTGTTGACACTGAGCAGGACGTATTCCGTGACATCGAAATAGAAACGGATGCGACTTTCGAAGATCTCCATCGTGCGATACTCGATGGATTCGATTTCGAAGAAGGCGAAATGGCGAGTTTTTATATGAGCAATGAAAGCTGGGAAAAAGGCCTCGAAATTCCATTGACGGAAATGGGTTCGGATGTGAAGCTGAGTATGAAATCCACCAAACTGAATGAGTTAGCCAAACAGCCTGCCGACAAGATTCTTTATGTGTATGATTTCCTCAAAATGTGGATTTTCTACGTTGAACTCGTTGAAATAAAAAAGGACATGCCAAGCACAATCTATCCTCGCGTGGCACTGATTTATGGTGAAGCGCCTTCACAGGATTCGAAAGAAATGGATCTGTTTGGCGAAGAATTTTCAGAAGATGAATTCAACGAAATGCATGGAAGCACGGGCGACGCGAAAGATGAAGACGACATGTTTGACGACGACAATGAATTCTTTGATGCCGACGAATACGGAGGGTCATACAGTGATGGAGAAGATATTTAATGGTCAATAAAGCAAAAACTTTCGGCTCAGAGTACCGACATTTGACCCCGATGAAATCCACTTCAAAATTTCTGAGTTCTTTCACAATTGTCGTTTTATTGGCGGGTTGTCAAACGGATCAGCGACAAGTTACTGCAGATATGATTCACTTTCCTCCTTCAGGTTCTGAAGAAGCTGTGGACGCACCGGTGATTGTTTTCGACTCCATTGAGTACAATTTCGGGAAAATCGCTATTGGTGAAAAAGTGGTTCACTCTTACAAATTTGTGAATAGAGGAAAGACACCGCTGGTGATAAGTCAGGTTTCGCCTTCATGCGGATGCACAACTCCAAAAGATTGGCCGCACGAACCCATTGCGCCGGGCGATGAAGGACAGATCACCATCGAATTCGACAGTAAAGGGTTTCCCGGTAAGATCGATAAAAGCGTTTCTATTCTCACGAATTGCGTTCCCAAAGTGATTGATCTCAAGCTGACCGGTGAAGTTTCCGGCACAGAATCCGTCGATGAAAAGAAAATGAAATTCGAAATGGAAATGCAGAAGTAGATTCGCACCATTCAAACAAGCAAAACAACAAACAATTATATGACAAGCGTTTTATTACAGGCCCAGGGCCAGGGCGGCGGTTCCACCACACTTATTTTCATGGTAGGATTCTTTGCTATTTTCTATTTCTTCATGATTCGTCCGCAGATGAAGCGTGCCAAAGAGCAGCGCAAATTTCAGGAAGCGGCAGGTGTTGGTGATAAAGTAATGACCAGTGGTGGTATCCACGGCGAGATCATCGAAGTAGATGAAAAAACGGTTGTGATCAAATTGGACCAAGGCAGAATGCGTGTTGAAAAATCAGGACTCAGCGCGACGAATACGGTGACGGAAGGACAGGATAAGAAGTAAGACAAAGTTCCTGGTTCCTAGTTCGCGTGATTTTTTCTGTTATCAGATCAAAGATTTTATGGTGAGATCGAAAGTTGCAAATTGAAAATTGCTGCTTTTCAAACTGTGGTTTTGAAAGTAAGAATTCCATTCGCGGATAAATCTTCGAATCTTCAAGTCAATAAATCAACCATTCCTTTGTGAATCTGCGTGTCTTCTTGCCTTTGTGACAAAACCCTCCTGTTGAGAAATTTTGGCCGCCTAATCTGCTCGTCATGTGTACTTTTGCACCCGAATCAATTACAAATCAATGAAAAACATTATCCTTTTCGCTTTTACAGCAATTCTCATGGGCGGTTGCGACCACGGTGGTCATGATCATTCCAAAAAGGCTTCTGCACAGGAGTTTTATGGTGAGAAATTCGAACTTACATCTGCTATTCCAGTGAATATGGTTGCAACCAACCTGATGGGAAAAGACACGTTGGAAACAATCGTTGAAGGTGTCATCGATCAAACATGCCCTAGTGCAGGTTGTTGGATGAATCTCAAAATGGACAATGGTGAAGTGATGAAAGTAACTACCGATCACGTTTTTTTTGTTCCTGTTTCAGGTTGTGAAGGTTTGAAAGCTCAGGTAAAAGGAAAAGCATATCAATACGAGCGCTCAGTTGAAGATCAAAAGCACTTTGCACTTGAAGAAGGAAAGAGTGAAGAAGAAATTGCTAAAATTACAGAGCCTTTGAAACTCATCGCTTTCACAGCTACCGGTGTTATGATCGAAGGTTATAACGAATCTGCTGACACGGGCAAGAAGCCCGCATCATGCGATCACGATCATTCCGGTGAAGGGCATGACCACGACCACGGACATGAGCACGGCGAAGGTCATGGTGAAGGGTCACATTAAGTGAGGCTCATCTTTTCATAAAACTAACTATTGGACAAGTACCGTATTCTTCTTGTTGAGGATGAGGAAAGCCTCGCAACAGCGCTTTCTCTTAATCTGAGACTGGAAGGTTACCACGTCGTACATGTGAGTAACGGTCATGCTGCGTTGGAAAAATTCAGAAATCAGGCATTTGATCTTGCTATTCTCGATGTGATGATTCCACTGTTGGACGGCTTCGCTGTTTGTCAGACTATCCGTCTTGAAGGAAATATCACTCCTGTCCTATTTCTTTCCGCAAAAGGTACCGGAAAAGACCGCGTTGAAGGATTGAAGATTGGAGGTGACGACTATCTCGCTAAGCCATTCGACCTTGAGGAATTGATGCTGCGTGTTGCCAAATTGATTCAGCGCAAAGAGAGCAAACAAACCCTCGCCGACTTCAACGAATATACCTTCGGTCTGAACTACGTGAATTTTCTGAACTTCACAATAAAAGACAGAAACGGCGCCGAGACTGTAATTTCCAGAAAAGAAATGATGTTGTTGAAACTCCTCATCCAGCGCAAAGGAGAAGTGGTGAGCCGTGAAGAGATTCTTGAGAAAATTTGGGGCTATGATGTTTTCCCCAGCACGCGCACTATCGACAACTATATCCTAGCCTTCCGCAAGCATTTTGAGCCCGACAGTCGCAATCCTGTTTTCTTTCATTCCGTTCGGGGAGTAGGCTATCGGTTCACTTTGCCGGAATAATTTTTCAAAATCGTTTCCTCATAGCTGACGCTACTCTCAGGAGATAATTTGCAATTTCACCCACTCTTTAAGAAATTAATTTGGCAACCCTTTGTTTTTGTGGTCGTCTTCATTGTGGTTACGCGGTTATTCCAGAACCGCGTTGGTTTCAAAATTTTCCTTGCAGGTTTATAAAAAAGGGGTTCAACGCGAATCCCTTTTTTTTTGTGGGTAAATACTTTCACGCTGATTTGCGCGGATGTCTGAGGTAGAGTAGAGGGGGGGGGATGAAAGATTTTATA
>JAYTOA010000003.1:0-2365 GCA_043748015.1 Flavobacteriales bacterium | reverse complement strand
TATCCGGCCAATGGCGATACGGTTCATCTGATAACCCGAGGCGGAAGAATTGCGTTCACTTTGAGTTGTCTCATGATCTGCTTTAGTTTCTATAAGCTCAAATTCGAACTACCGAATATCATTCATCGCCCACTGAAATTACTAGGCGAAGCGAGCTATTCTGTGTATCTGCTTCATCCAATTATGCACTTTGTAGCAGGAATATTGATCGCATTTCTAAGTAAGCACGTCATACCTCTTCCTGAATCTGTGCGGTTTGTTGTTGCTATAGTCCTAACTTTGGCTACCAGCTATTTCGTTTACCGGTATTTCGAAAAATATTTTGTAAAATTGGGCAAGAGATTTAGTACTCATAACCGGCACTAAGTTCAATATCCAAAAATACTAATCGTGAAATCTATAGAATTCGATGACAAAGACCTACGGGCAGAAGTAAATCGTGTAGGCTTGCTCAAACAGTTAAAAGCCGGAGAAGTCATTATGAATCCCGGCGATATCATCGAAAATATTCCATTGGTAACAAAAGGTAGCATTCGGGTTGTACTTCAAAGTATGACCGGAGACGAGTTTTATCTCTACCATATTTTTCCCGGTGAAACGTGCGCGCTGTCGCTTTCCTGTTGTCAAGCAAATAGAAGAAGTGAAATAAAAGCAGTCGCAGAAGAAGACACTGAAATGGTCATGGTGCCGGTCCGTTATATTGATGATTGGCACAAATTTCCCGAGTGGAAAAAATACATCAGTGATATTCAGGCAATGCGATTTTCTAATCTTCTGGAGACTGTTGAGCTCGTGGCATTTTCAAAACTTGATGAACAACTTTGGAGTTATCTAATGCGTAAAGTTCAGGCAACAGGTAATCGCATACTAAAAATTACTCACCAGGAAATTGCACAGGAATTAAACTCGCCACGCGAAGTCATTACAAGATTGCTCCACCAACTCCAAAAGCAAAATAAGGTTGTGCTTTCCAGAGGTGAAATAGCCGTCAATAGCGCTTTGTGATATAGGTCACCATCGTTTAGTTTTCAAATAAGGATCTTTGTTCTCTAAAGTTTGAAACTATGAAAAAGAACATGGGGTCGGTAGACAAAGCTATACGCATTATTACGGCACTCATCATTCTAGTCTTGTATTTTGTCTATGTCATATCAGGCATGACGGCAATTATACTACTTGCTGTTGCAGGAATATTCATCATAACAAGGTTCGTTGGTTTCTTTCCATTCTATTGGTCTTTTGGAATCAGCATTTGTAAAGCGCCTTTCAAAAATTAAGATGAACATTATTTCAAAATATAAAATCACTTTGACGGGTGTTTTGATCGGTGCAATTGCAGGTTATGTCTACTATGCAACAGTTGGTTGCAATAGCGGAAGCTGTATGATCACAGCTCATCCAATCAACAGCATGTTATACGGAGCAGTATTGTTGGGCATGGTAGCAGATACTATACGAACACGTCAAATAACAAAGCAAAAAATAAATCAATCAAATGAGCAAGTCGAATCAGGTAATCATTGATGTAAGAAGCCGTGAAGAGTTTCAAGGCGGCAATGTCGCCGGATCGGTGAATATTCCATTACAGGAAATACCAGCACGAATCGAAGAAATAAGAACTATGACGCAACCCATTTGGTTGTGTTGTGCCAGCGGTAACAGAAGTGGACAAGCCGCTGAATTCCTTCGAGGCCACCAGATCGACTGCGAAAATGTTGGATCATGGCTCGATGTAAACTTTAAAATCAATTCAAATCAATAACCATAAATGCTTCAATTTCTTAAAAATATTTTCGGCTCAGGTGCAAAAATTAACTACGCATCCATGATCGAAGAAGGTGCCTTGATACTTGACGTAAGAACTCCTGCTGAATTCAAACAAGGTCATGTGAAAGGCGCCATGAATATTCCACTTCAAGTATTGGAAAGCCAATTACAAAAACTGAAAAAAGATCGTCCGGTGATTACTTGCTGTGCCAGCGGCATGCGCAGTGCTTCAGCAAAATCCATTCTAAAATCTGCCGGCTTCACTGATGTGCATAACGGCGGAGGATGGGCGAGTCTGGAGAAAAAAATCAAAACTCAATAATGACAGAAAAGAAAACATTCGAAGAAACAATTCAAAGCAAGAAGCCCGTCTTAGTCTACTTCTTTGCTGAATGGTGTGCTCCATGCAAAATGATGAAACCCATTCTGGAAGATTTAAAATCGATGGTGGGTGACAACGCAGTTATACTTAAAGTGGATGTAGATAAAAACGCACCCATTATGATACTGCTTATTTCCTAGACCATCATTTTCTATTTCTTAATTTGTGTTGATGTTCTTCATGTTGCGTTTTCGAAAGTTATTCTGAAAATTTTTG
>JAYTOA010000002.1:0-10083 GCA_043748015.1 Flavobacteriales bacterium | reverse complement strand
GTAACGATGTTTAGTTTTCCGAACATGGTTGAAAGTTTAGAGGTTCAATTGCCGCATACATTTTTTTTGATAGCGGATAACCTCTTTTACCAATACACCTTTCGAAGTGTTACAACTAAAATCACAAAATAGATGAACCTCTCATTTTCGCAGCTAAAAGCGTATTTGACAATAGCGAAACGATGGTCATAGGACCTACTCCACCCGGCACTGGAGTGATAAATGAGCATTTTGCGGCGACTTCATCATAAGCTACATCACCGGCAAGCCGAAAACCCGACTTCTTTGATGCCTCAGCAATACGAGTGATACCAACATCAACAACTACAGCCCCTTCTTTTACCATCGACGCTTTTACAAATTCCGGTTTGCCAATGGCGGCTATAATGATGTCAGCGGATTTGCAAAGTGATTCAATATCTTTTGTTTTGCTATGAGCAATGGTTACTGTGCAATTTCCGGGATAGCCATTGCGCTGAAGCAAAATGGCCATTGGCAATCCGACGATATGCGACCTACCAATGATGACACAATTTCGACCTTCCGTAGGAACTTCGTATCGACGCAAAAGTTCAATAATTCCAGCTGGAGTGGCCGGCAAGAAACAAGGCAGATTCAAAGCCATGCGACCGACGTTCTCGGGGTGAAATCCATCGACATCTTTTGCCGGATCTACGGCAAGAAGAATTTTCTTCTCATCTATATGCTTTGGAAAAGGCAATTGCAAAATGTAGCCATCGATATCCGGATCATTGTTCAAAGCATGAACAATGCTCAGCAGTTCCATTTCGGAGAGATCACTCCCTTTACGAATAAGTGTAGACTTGAACCCGACTTCTTCGCACGACTTTACTTTAGAACCGACATAAGTGAGGCTGGCCCCATCATCACCTACCATCACTGCAGCCAGATGTGGAGGCCTTAATCCGGAAGCCACGAGTTGCACTACCTCGGCAGCAATTTCTTTTTTGATCTGTTTTGAAGTTGCGCTGCCGTCGAGAATTGTCATAAATAGTGCTTTGAGGCAAATATGCATCCGCATGCTATCGATTCCAAAGCGAATAGGAAAATGATCTACCATTCGGATGAAATTTTCCCTAATAGGTATTGTTACACATTAGCAAGGATCATTAAATCATTTGATAACGAGTCATTTCACAGTGTTACCAACAAATCGCGTTACCTTCGGATAGGAAAAAACGATTGGCGTAAAATATGTTAGTGTACAAAAGACACTTTCTTTACATTTGGCCGCCTCATAAAAATTTCTACATGAAAAGAACCATTTCGTTTGTCGCATTTTTATTATTTGTCATTTCATCTATTGGTCAAATATTGACAAGCGATCCGCCGTTTCCAACTGTCAACGACAACATCACCATCTATTATAATGTAACAACCGGAAACGCGCTGATACCAGTCAATACAATTCCTATATATGCTCATACAGGAGTGGTTTCACAAGCTGATATAGACAATTGCGAAAACAACTGGCAATATGTGCAAGGCAATTGGGGAACAGCAGATCCAAACGTCGTTATGACTCCACTTGGATCAGGACAACATAAAATTATTATCAATCCATCTACCTTCTATAATTTCCCAAATGGATTAGAGGTAGGAAGAATGATGTTTGTTTTTCGCAATCAATCGGGAAGCGTAGTCGGACGCAATGCAGATAACAGCGATATCTATTTTGATCTTTACGACGATTCATTTCACGCAGGAATTCTGCAACCCTTTCAGCAAATACTTGTTGCCAATTCCGGACAAACAATTGCAATTCACAGCGCGTCGTCTTCGCCGGCGCATCTTGTTTTGACAGTTAACGGAGAGGAAGTAGCAAGTGCAGATAATGCTACATCGCTTGACTACAATTTCAGTTCAACCGTGAATGGCGGGTACAACATTGTGCTCACTGCAGACAATGGAAGTGAGATCATCACAGATACTGTTCTTATCAATATCAATCCACAGCCAACAGTACTCGCATCACCTTCGGGAACACTGGATGGTATCAATATCATCAGCAGCACAAGTGTGAGACTTCAGATTTATGCACCCTTCAAAAACTTCATCTATGTACTGGGTGATTTCAACAACTGGCAATTCAACGCGAATTATCTGATGAATAGAACACCCGATGGAAACACCTTTTGGTTAGACATCACCGGTTTGTCTCCAGGCACGAATTATCGTTTTCAATACAGCATTGACGCCACAGACATGCGAGTTGCGGATCCTTATAGTGACGTCATTCTTGATCCGTGGAATGACTCCTACATTCCTGC
This sequence comes from Flavobacteriales bacterium, assembly GCA_043748015.1. GTDB lineage: Bacteria > Bacteroidota > Bacteroidia > Flavobacteriales_D > Sanyastnellaceae > JAIBBG01. Next base: position 7,792 of record JAYTOA010000002.1, on the reverse strand, counting down.
AGCAACTTATCCTAATCTGCCCTCTTATCCGGAATGCATTACCACGCAAGCAGTTTCTGTTTTTAAAACAAATGAAACGGCTTTCGCCTGGACAGATCAATCATTTGTACGACCTCCGAAAGAGCGACTGGTGATATATGAATTACTCATTCGTGATTTTCTTTCAGCGAATAACTATCAGACACTGATAGATACGCTGGATTACATTCAGAATCTTGGAATCACTGCTATAGAATTGATGCCCATCAACGAATTTGAAGGCAATGATAGTTGGGGATACAATCCTGCATTCTATTTTGCACCGGATAAAGCGTATGGAACAAGAGATGCGCTTAAAGCTTTCGTCAATGAATGCCACCAACGTGGTATTGCAGTTATTCAAGACATTGCATTGAATCATTCGTTTGGACAAAATCCTATGGTTCGGATGTATTTCAATCCAGCGGCCGGACAGTACGGACAACCTACTGCGGAGAATCCTTGGTTCAATGAAGTTGCGAAACATGACTTCAACGTAGGATATGACTTCAATCACGAGAGTGCTCGCACTCGTTCGTTTTGCAAAAGAGTCATTGCCTATTGGATGGACGAATACCATATTGACGGTTACCGTTTTGATTTGTCAAAAGGATTCACGCAAAACAATACGCTGGGAAATATCGGTGCATGGAATGCACTTGACAACAGCCGTGTAAACATTCTCACTGACTATTACAATCACATGCAAACTACCGAGCCGGGGTCTTATCTGGTGCTCGAGCATTTATCTGACAATCCTGAGGAAACGATACTTGCGAACACAGGTATGATGCTTTGGGGAAATATGACACATCAGTATCAGCAAGCAAGCATGGGCTATTCAACAGACAGCAATCTAAACTGGGGCAGTTATACCAATCGCGGATGGAGTACTCCAAAATTGGTGACCTATGCTGAAAGTCACGATGAAGAAAGATTGATGTACAAGAATCTCAATTTCGGTAACATTAGCGGCACTTATGACATTCACAATCTGGGAACAGCATTGGACCGTCAAGAACTTGCGCATACATTTCTGATTCCAATACCGGGACCAAAAATGATCTGGCAATTTGGAGAACTTGGCTATGACTATTCGATTAACTATTGTCAGAGTACCAATACCATTAACGAAGACTGCAGAACTTATGCAAAACCGGTTCTCTGGAATTACAGAGATGTAGTTGAGCGATACAAGGTATATCAAGTGGTAAGCGCATTGAATCATCTCAAAAAGAATGAAGCACTTTTTTCTACAACGAATTTCGATGTTGATCTCGCGGGGATGGGCAAACGCATTCACCTCAACAGTACTCCTTTGAATGCAACCATCGTAGGAAATTTCAATGTGATTGGCATTGACATGGTGCCCGGATTTCAGCATACCGGAACCTGGTATGATTACTTCACTGGCACGCCGGTAACAGTAGATAATCTAGGTGCCAGTTTCAGTTATACTCCGGGTGAATATCACTTGTATTTTGATCAACCTATGTCAGCGCCGGACACAAGTACCATTGACGTCAATGATTTGATGAATCACTTACACATGGATCTTTTGATTTATCCAAACCCTGCGAACGATAAAGTCAACATTGCCTTCAATCACAACACTTCAGGCAAAGTGCAAATTGAATTGCTGGATATGATGGGCGCTGTCGTTGCGAAAATCGACGAGAAAAACATGGGGTCAGGTAAACAAAATATTGAATGGAATACATCTCGCATTGCAGATGGGATTTACGTTTTACGAGTTGTAAGCGGCAATGAAATTTTATCTCAACCCTTGATCATTTCACAACGATAAAACTGCAAAAAAGAGATCAATACCATCGATAGTACATTTTGTATTTTCCGTTATGTTTGATACTTTGCAAGACCTTAATAAAAGCCCTAAACGAATACACAGCATGAAGAAATTCTACCCGGCAATTGCCTTTATACTTTTTGCCTTTTGTTCTCCGATAATATCTGCCCAATCTGTATCAGGTAAAGTATTTGACTCTAAAAATCAAACGCTTCCAGGCGTGGTTGTTAAGGACAAAACAAGCGGATCAGGCGTCGCAACCGACATCGACGGAAATTTTCGCTTGAATCTGACAGCGGGAAAACACTCACTTGAATTCGTGCTAATAGGCTTTGTAAATCAGGCAAGAGAAATAACCCTTGAAGCAGGTCAGAATTTAGTGCTTGATGTAAAAATGGCTGAAGACATGAAGTTGACTGAAGAAGTTATTGTTGTTGGTTATGGTGTGCAGAGAAAGCGAGATGTTACAGGTTCAATAACTAAAATTGATGGAAAGGACATGACCAAAGTTCCTGTTCCCAGTTTTGAAGCAGCGTTGCAAGGACGCGGTGCCGGTATTCAAGTTTCGCAGGGTTCCGGTCTTGCGGGTTCAGGCTCGTTGGTAAGGATTCGCGGCATTAGTTCAATATCTGCGGGTGGTGATCCACTTTATGTTGTGGATGGAATTCCTGTTACTCAAAGTCCTTTTTTGCGCGGCAATTCAGGAGCTATGAATAACAATCCGCTCACCTTCCTAAATCCAAATGACATTGAGAGCATTGAAGTTTTGAAGGATGCCGCCGCAACAGGCATCTATGGTTCTCGTGGTGCAAATGGAGTAATCCTTATCACTACCAAGCGAGGAAAATCAAAAGGTCTCACTGTTGATTTGGCGGTGCGTCTTGGAACATCCTCTGCAGCTTCCAAACCGAATATGATGAACACTTCTGAATACCTCGCCCTTCGCCAGGAAGCATGGGAAAACGATGGTGGAACAGGTTATGTATATCTGCCAGGACTTTCATCATCATCGGATAACGCCGCAGTAAGAGAAGAAAAATTCAAGGAGGCACAAAAGACGAATACCAACTGGTTTGATGAATTGACAGGTGTTGGTATTAAACAATCATACAATTTGGGCATTGGGTACGTCAACGATTATTTGAAATTATATGGCAGTCTCGGAACTGAAGACAATGGATCTTACATCATCGGTAATAGATTCAACAGAAACACAGCGAGGGTTAATCTCGATTTGAAGCTTTCTAAAAAAGTGAATTACTCAGTAGGAGTTTCCTATACGCATAGCATCAATCGCAGGGTGGATGCGGCTTGGAGTGGTGGTATTGGTGAGGCAATGTCAACGGCCCTTCCCTATTTTCCTGTTTACGATTCAACGGGTACAGACTATTTTATGTGGAATAACGGATACTCCAATCCTGTTGCCTATCGTGAACTTCGCAAATGGGTGAACGTTGATAAAAGAGTCATTACGAACCATGGAGTAACTGTCTTGCTGAACGATTACTGGTCATTGCGCGGAACTGCTTCACTTGATTACATGGATCAGGCTGAGATGAAATATTTGCCCATTGGAATTAACATTGGACAAACACAGAATTACGCTGAGAAATTTCCTAACTGGGTAACGAATTGGAACACCAATGGCACAGTGAATTACAACAGAACATATAAAGAGGATCATAGAGTTACATTGATGGTTGGAAGTGAAGTGCAGAAGTCAACCACACGTGGATACTCTCAGATCAGATATCCTCTCTTGACTGCGTTACCTACTCCTTCAGAATTGAGCCGTGATACAGTGACACCTCAATACGGCAATTCATTTCAAGAGACGCAAACATTTACTAGTTTTTTCGCACGATTCAATTACTCTATCAAAGACAAGTACTTTCTTCAGCTCGTAACACGTGCAGACGCATCATCAAAATTCGGAACAGAAAAAAGATGGGGAAATTTCCCATCGGCATCAGTTGGATGGATTCTCACAGAAGAAGAATTCATGAGCAATATGAAAAAGGTAAACTTCCTAAAGATTCGCGCTTCATGGGGACTTACCGGCAATGCTGATATTCCAAGAGATGCACAATACGAAAAGTGGGCGCTTAGCTCCGGCGGATACAATGGTCTTCCCTATCGTTACCAAACGCAAATTGGAAATCCTAACTTACAATGGGAATCTTCTCAGGTAATGGATGCAGCGCTGGAATTTGGATTGTTCAACGATCGCATTACAGGAACGCTTGGCGTCTATCGTAAAAACACGAAAAAGGTATTGCTTCAATACAATGTGCAAACCAGTACAGGATTTACGAGCGTCTGGGCGAATGCAGGGCAAATCCAGAATCAGGGAATTGAATTTAGTATTCACTCCAACAATCTAAATGCTAGCAGAAAATTGCAATGGACAACAGATTTTAATATATCAAGAAACGGCAATAAGGTGATCAGTATTGGCGAATTCACACCTGACGCATTGAGCGGTGGAACGAATGACTCACGCGTTCAGATTGACAAACCTGTTGGTTCATTTTATCTTGTGCCTTTTGCGGGAATAGACACGCAGACAGGCAAGCCTATGTATTACGATTTGCAAGGCAACACGACTTCCACGTACAATTTGAGCGACAGACAATTCGCCGGAGCGGGATTACCGAAAGCTTATGGTGGTATCAACAACACTTTCGATTATAAGAACTGGAGTCTATCTGCATTCTTTGTTTATAGTCTTGGTGCGAAGATTTTTGATTCATCAGGTAAGCGCCAAATGGGTGTTGTTACTGACTGGAATATGCGCACAGATGTCTTTGATCGCTGGCGCGCACCGGGCGATATTACACAATTCGCTCGTCCGACTCTTAACGAAAACACTTATGGATTACAAGCTGGAAATCCATGGTGGAACACCACCTTGTTTATTTACAAAGCCGATTATCTGCGTCTTAAAAACTTATCACTTGCGTATAAGATTCCGATGAAACCCGAAAGTGCTATTCGCGGATTGAGTGTTTCAGCATCTGTGTCTAATCTATTTGTGATAACGAATTTCCCAGGACTTGACCCGGAGTTGGTGCGTGACTTTGAAAATGCACAGGACCGTAACCTTAGTCCGAATGTGACTTACCTCACACCTCCGCAAGAAAGAAGTTTCTTCCTAACCATCAACGCCAATTTCTAATACTAACATCACAAGACTATGAAAAAGATATTGATACTGGCGGTAATTGTGAGCATTGGATTCAGCTCTTGTAAAAAGTGGTTGGATCAGCCACCTGTAGGTGCGCTGCGCGAAGATCTCTTCAACACTTCAAGCGATGCGCAAGAGACTTTGAACAGTTGCTACGATGCCCTTGCCAACCTATATGATGGCCGAATACAATCTATTTCGGAATTGCTTACAGACAACATTACCCAGCCGAATACTAACAATGATTTGCGGTCTGTATATTCAAGACAGACTACGTTCTTCAACTCTACAACGAATAAAGTCTATCAAGATTTGTACACGGTGATCTGGCGCTGCAATACATTGATAGATAATATTGATCTTATCAGTGATTTTGCTCCGGGCCAAAAAGATAGATTGATTGCTGAGGCTCGTTTTCTACGTGGGTTTTGCCATTGGTCAGCTTGCAAACTTTGGGCACAGCCTTATGGTTATACGGCGGGCAACACGCATCCGGGCATTCCAATTAGAGATAAGGCGACAGCTGATCCATTGTTGCGCAATTCTGTGAAAGAAGTGTATGATTTCGTGATTGAAGATTTGTTATTTGCGCATGATAATCTTCCGGAAACAAATGACATTTATGCATCAAGATATTCAGCGTCTGCTGTTCTCGCCAATATTTATTTCCTGATGAATGATTATTCAAATACCGTTACTTATTGCAATGAAATCATCAATTCTGGAAATTTCACAATGCTTTCAAACCATGCAAGATTCCCGACGATCAGCTACGATATGAATGTCATAAGTGAGTCTGTTTTTGGCACTGCAAGCAAGTTGTATCTGGCCGGGGTTGACACTATTCAAGATAGAAGATGTGGAACTTTTGTAAGCTACTATCGCAAAAACAACGGAATTGCCGAGTTGATGTTGAGCCAGAATTTTCAGGACTTCATCGGACTCAATCCTGCGGATCAGAGAAAAACAGCGTGGATTGAAGAGGAAAACAATCGTGGATTCCTCGCTAAAGTTTCGGCCAGTAATCTGTTCAGTGTGCCCATCATTCATTTAACCGAATTGAGATTAATTCGAGCAGAAGCATTGGCAGAATTAGGTCAAGAACTTAGCACTGCTATAGACGATGTGAATGCCATCAGATTGCGCGCCTATGGACCTGGAGGAGAAATTAGCGCAAGCAGCACAGCAACAGCCATCATCAACGCTGCACGTGTGGAGTATCGCATTGAAACAATAGGTGAAGGAAAATATTTAGATCAATTGAAGCGTCGCGGAACCAAAGGTGAGAGCATCATCATTCGCAATGCTCCTTATGATTGTCCGGGTATGGCTATTCAGTTTCCAAATGCGGAATCAACAGTGATTGGATTTCAGTTGAATCCTGAAGGTGGTTGTCAGTAATTTTGAGTTAACGAAACAGAACATGAAAAAAATACTTTTCGCAATATCGGGTTTGATTTTAGTGCTAGCTTCTTGCAAGCCTGATTTAAAAGGAACACTCGGCGAACCTTCTGATAAGATTGCCGGTATGGATGGATCTTGGGAGCTAGCAACATTCATCCAACAGGATCCGAACAATCCTATTAAAGAAGAACGCGACCTCAGCGAGTTCTATGTCGTTCCCGGAGAAACACCTTATCAACTGAACTTTTCGAAAACAGACAGAACCTATTCAGTCGCTCCCGGACCTGGAAGAAATTACTTCGGAATGGGCGGAACGTGGGCTTTTGACAACGAGAATTATCCAACATTTCTTTACTTGTACAATGTGTCTGATACTTTAGAATTGAAACTCGGGAGTGTCATTCGACCAACGGACAATAGATTGAGTATTGAACTTGAAAATCAATGCCACAGTGCAACAGGCGAAAGCACGACTACTGCTATTTACAGATTTATTTTTAACAGAGTGACACAATAAAAACATGAAAAAGCAACTTCTTTTTATATCATTTATCGCATTGATTTTTGGCGATGCATTTTCTCAAGCGGCTTATATATTGCCGTCGCCAACCGGAAAAAATGACACCATTACGCTCTTCATTAATGTCGCTCAGACAACCGATGGCGTTCAAAATTCGGGATTGAATGCAAGGTTGAATGCTCATCCTGACGACGATGTCTTTTTGTGGTCATGGCAACCTTCCGAACCAATTCTTGGCAACGGTTCATGGAATGGTTCCAATTCAGCTTTGAAGATGACGAAGGTGAGTGACAAACTATATAGCATCCGATTTTTACCAACTGCTTTCTACGGAGTTGATGCTACTCAATTCTTTTCTCTGGGAATATCTTGCCTTGCAAAAATGTCTGATGGTAACGCCTATGCAGGAGAATATCCCGGTGAGGCAAAAACAGAAGACCTACATGTAACAGTGATACCGCGTCTCTGTGATGAGTTGTATTGTTCCTTCCCCGAGCTTGGAAAAACAAATGATTTTCTGTCTATTACTTACGACAACAATCAGGAGACAAATCCTGATTTGCAGAATCTCGGTCCCGATGATTGTTATCTATTCTTGCGTGCACAACAAAGTGCATTCGTAGGATTCAATTATACAACACCTGATCTTGCCACTTCTACTCCCGCATTAAAAATGAAACCTGTGGCTGGACGCCCTGGATTTTTCCGACTATCTATGTTGCCGGAAGACTTTTTCGATGGAATAGTTCCGGTTGATTTCAATATGAATCTGGTGAGATATTACGTTCTCAAGCCCGGATTCACGTACAGCGGCAGTCCGCCGTATCAGTCGTATACTTTTCAGGTTTGCGATTAA
>JAYTOA010000001.1:0-12706 GCA_043748015.1 Flavobacteriales bacterium | reverse complement strand
ACAAAAACAGCTGCAGCCAATTCGCCACCACTCAATACATAATCACCAATTGAAATTTCTCTGGTGATGAAATGATCGCGCACACGTTGGTCTACGCCTTTGTAATGGCCACACAACAATATTATATTCTGCTTTAGAGAAAATTGATTGCAAGCTTTTTGATCCAAACGTTCGCCATCAGGAGTGAGGAAAATAATTTCGTCGTACGTCCTTTCACTTTTCAATTTCGTGATGAGATCATCTATCGGTTGAATGGTCATCACCATACCTGCACCGCCACCGAATTGATAATCGTCGGTTTGCTTCTGCTTCGCTGTAGAATAATCTCGTATGTTGTGAATGTGAATTTCGCACAGTTTCCTTTCCTGTGCACGTTCCAGAATGCTGTCGGCGAATGGGCCGTCGAGCAGTCTGGGTAATATTGTCAATATATCAATACGCATTCTCTCTTAATTCAATATTCAAAAATTCAATATTCAAAAAATTCCTACAGTCAAAGTGCGCTTTTGCAAAATTCAATATTCAAAAATTCCCTCTGCCCATTTTTGCCTTTGCTTCACGACACGAATCAAAAATCACAAATCACAAATCATCAACTCATCAACTCTCCAAATCATCAAATCATCCAATCATCAACTCTCCCAATCACCGAATCTCAAAATGGAGGAAGCTTTGGCTTGTTATTCAAAATCAATTCGATGTTTTGCATCACCTCGTCCGTGAGCAATGACACAACTTCAGCAGCTTTCAGGTTGTGTTCCAATTGTTCTGTCTTCGATGCACCGAGGATGACGGTGGAAACGTTTTCATTCTTCAGGCACCAGGCAATGGCAAGATGAGGAAGAGAAATTCCGAGATCGTTTGCCAGCGCATCAAGATTTTTCACAATCGTTCTGTTCTCTTCTGTGAAAGTTTTTTCAGCAAGCCAGTTCAATTCATCGCGCTTCAATCGCGTATCATTTGGATCGGCGTTTAGATATTTTCCGGTAAGAAATCCGGAAGCCAACGGACTCCAGATCGTTGTTCCAAGTCCAACTGTTTTATAAACCTGGGCATACTCCACTTCCACTTTTCTACGGGTGAGCATGTTGTATTGCGGTTGCTCCATCACAGGGCCGATCAAATTGTATTGACGCGCTACCATGTGTGCTTCCATAATTTCCTGTGCGCTCCATTCACTCGTTCCCCAATAGAAAATTTTTCCTTGCAAAATGAGCTGATGCATCGTCCATACGGTTTCCTCCATTGGAGTTTCTTTATCGGGACGGTGACAGAAATACAAATCAAGATAATCCACTTGCATTCTTTTCAGTGCTGCTTCGCAAGCTTCCACCAAGTGCTTTCTATGCAATCCACGTTGCGTTGGCAGTTTTCCGCCTGCGCCGAAAAAAGCTTTAGAACTCAATATATAAGTATCGCGATTCCATCCCTTCTTCTTAAGTATCTCGCCCATCACCACTTCGCTCCTACCCGCCGCATAGACTTCTGCGTTATCAAAAAAATTAACTCCGGCATCATAAGCGATGTCCATTAGCTTCTCACTAATAGAATTATCTATCTGATTCCCGAATGTGATCCATGAGCCAAAACTCAACTCGCTCACCTTCAATCCGGATCTACCTAATTTTCTGTAATTCATTCCTGCAAATATCCGATTTGAGCAGCAATTAAGGGCCTCTTTGGGTCACTCATGCGTTAACTTTATCCGACATCTGAATAAAATCAATTCAATCCCAATGAACTTGCCACTATAATTGTATAACTGCTACAGTATTCATTCCACCCCAAAACAACCTTTCGGTGGCATTTTTTGTCAAAGCATTGTGCATTCTGAAATAATAAAATATACAAGTCTTTTCCTCCTGCTTGCTTTCGCTTCAAATGCTTGCGCACAGGGCAATAGCGACTGTAATACGGCAGTATCGGTATGCAATCCGCAATACGACGAGGAAAATTCACCCGCAGGAACAGGACAAGTATTTGAAATGGCACCTGGCACTTGTCAGACAGGTGGCGAATTCAACAGCGCATGGTATGTATTCTCGCCGCAAAACAATGGACCATTAAGTTTTGTATTGCAACCCAATAGCCAGATCGATGACTATGATTGGTCGTTGTTCAACATCACCAATAATGGATGTGCCGGAATTAACTCTGGAGCTTCACCTGAAATTAGTTGCAACAGTTATGGTGAATTCGGAGGAGTGCAAGGCGCAACGGGAATCTCTACAGCCAATGGCGGATTCGGCAATTCCAATGGCCCGGGAAATCTGAATGGACCTGCGTTCAATGGTGATATCAATGTTACAGCCGGAAGTGTGTATGCACTTGTTATCATGAATTTCAGCGCGACACTCAATGGATATACATTGAATTTTGGTGCAAGTCAGGCGAATATTTTTGACGTGACACCACCGGAACTTATAGATGTAACTATCAATTGCGCATCATCAACAGTCGTGCTCGACTTCAGTGAAAACATCCACGTACTTGATTGTCAGCCGGGCGATTTTAGGTTGCAATTGAATGGTAGCACCATACTCACACCCACCAATTTTACATCATCGAACACGACCTGGGACAATCAAATCACACTTAATTTTCCCGGTGTCTTGACAGAAGGAACATACACGACGATGGTTGATGCAAATGATCCGGCAACAGATGTTTGTGGAAATGCATGGGCGAATAGTTTGTCATTCACCGTGTTGCCATTGGCCCAACTTGTGGTGACGACGCAGCCTGCATGCAACAATACCGGCGGCGTTGCGGATCTTGTCATCAGCAATGCCAATGCAGCCACATTCGCTGTCACTTTCAACAACATTGCAACGACGGAAACACTTTGGGAAAATCTCAACACAGGCAATTACAATTTATCAGTAGCAAATGACAACGGATGTATAGTTAATCAAGTTGTAGAAATTACCAATCTGGCGCTAACAGTGAATGCAGGTCTCGATCAGGTGTTGTGTGATCTCAATACATCACTCACCGCAGATTTCAACGCCGGAAGTATTCAATGGATCAGTCAAGCGAATCTCACTTTTTCTGCACCGAATTCCGCTACTACCAATGTCGTTTCATCCATTGCCGGGCCACTCATGATTCATTGCGTCGCAACACTCGATGAGTGTATGGCGACAGACAGCGTTTCAGTTACGTTTGCTTTTCCGCCGCAAATAACTATGACCGTTACCGATGCCATGTGTTATCAAGGATGTGATGGCTCAGTGGAAATTACCACTAACAACAATTCGGCGCTCAATGCCAACGTTGGGGGCAATCCGCAAACTGGCACACAACTTTTGTTTTCCGAAATTTGCACAGGTGATCATCAGGCGTATGTAACGCATAGTCCCGGATGCTCTTCTGTTTACAATTTCAATATAGGTTCACCACCGGAAGTTGTTGCTTCATTCGAGTCGGAAATATGGACAGTGAGTACGCTTGCACCTGAAGTTATTCTCACCAATTCATCGTTAAATGCTGATTCGATTTATTGGCAAGTGATAGGATTCGATTCATTATTCTTTGGGGATGAAATATGGGAACTTCGTCTTCCTTCTGTTGCAGGATTCTACACCATCAGATTGGACGCTTTTGATGCGAACCAATGTTCAGATCACATAGAAGCAAAGATTGAAGTGCGAGATCAATTCGGATTCTACATTCCAAATTCATTTACACCGAATCAAGATGGTATCAACGACATTTTCCAGGTAGATTTTACCTATCCCCCGGTGAAGTATGAATTGGCCATTTACAATCGATATGGTGATGCCATTTTTCACTCCACCGACTACAAAGAAGTCTGGACAGCTGAGGCATACAAGGGTGAATACTATTGCCCTGACGGTGTGTATACATGGCGCATGAAAGTTAGAGGAACAGAGATCAATGAAGAAACCTACACTGGTCATGTTAGTCTTTTTCGTTAGGCCATATCTTTAAAATCGCTTCATATACAATCTGGCCCGATTTTGAATGTTCCTGATGTAGCCTCATTTTTGAGGCGGAAATCAGCAAGCATGAATCAACTTTTCAAAATTCTTTTCTTCTTACTCATCACTTTGAGCAGCGTGTCAGCTCAAGACAACTGCAATTTCGAAGCGTCCTCGAAAGTGAAAAAATTACTCGATCAGAGTTTTGATATGAAGAAGTACGAAACAAACGAGCGCATCGAATTTTTAGAAAAAGCATTGGAAGAAGATCCCAAATGTCTTCCCTGTTTGAATCGCATTGGCGAAATCGAATTCAAAGTGGCAAAGCGCGGAGGATCATTCGCTTCATCTAAAATGCATTTTCAGCAATTGATTGATTTGTGTCCCGAATACCATTCAGAACCATACTACTATTTAGGAGCGATGTGCTATGCAGATCGTGAATACGAAAAAGCAGAAGAGCATTTCGTAAAATTCCTTCGCTTTCCCGATAGCGATCCATCCAAGTTTGAAAAAGATTACACGAAGAAATATGCAGAAGTGGAAGAAGCATTGATCAGTGTGAAAGCTTATGCGGATATCTACAAAGACAAGATCGAGTACAAGCCGGAAAAAGTGATGGGCGTTTCTTCTTCAACAGATGATTACCTCCCACTTGTTTCTCCTGATGGTGAGATCATGTTTTTTACTCGCACGAGTCAGTCAAAAGCAAAAGGCGATTTCACCACCAGAACATCCGAAGACTTTTCATGGAGTAAAAGACCCGATATCAATTCTCACTTTGATGAAGGAAAATCATTGCCAACACCATTCAACCAAGGCAACAATTGTGGGGGTGCCACAATTACTGTCGACAATCGCGAATTGATTGTTGCGATGAAAAATCCTGTTGCGAAAAACCCGAACAACATCGATCTCTTCTCTACCCATTTTGATTTGATCGTCAATGACAAAGGCGAGAACGAATACCAGTGGGGACCATTGACTGACCTTGGTGCGAACATCAATACAGAGGAAGGATTTGAAGGTCAACCATCGTTGAGTGGTGATGGCAAAACATTGTTCTTCGTAGGTGTTCGTCCTGAATGCATCAAAGACGGCAGTGGTAATTTTTCACACGACATCTTCATCAGCAAACGACAAAAAGATGGAACATGGGGACCGTGCAAACCGCTCGATAATCGCATCAACACCAAAGGCCAGGAGAAGGCGCCATTCATGCATAGTGACAGTCGAACATTATACTTCGCGAGTGATGGACATCTGGGAGTAGGCAAATCAGATTTATACTATTGCAGATTCAACGATGATGACACCATCAAGGAAATCAAGAACATTGGTTATCCCATCAACACCGAAGAAGATGAGTTGGGGATTGTTGTTACTAGTGATGGAGAACTCGCTTATTTCGGAGCAAAAAATTTCCTGAACAACAAAGGTTGGGATGTATTTCAATTCAAGATGCCGGAAAAAGCAAAGCCGGAAAAAGTGATGGTCCTCAAAGGTCAGGTGAAAGACAAAGACGGATCACCACCACAGAATGCAAAAGTTGAAATCACTTATAATGAATCAAAAGAAAAAGAAGAGGTTGCTGTGAACAATGACGATGGAACGTATGCCGCCATTGTAAAAATTGAGCGAAATCAAAATGTGACATTGAGCATTGAAGGCGAAGGCATCGCTTTCAATTCGCGCATCATTGCAAAAAAAGATGTGCCCGCGCCGGTAGTTACCAAATTGAATATGTCAGCACCCATTATTTCGAAGGACGAAGCATTCACCATCAACGACATCAACTATACAACGAACAAGGCAGAAATTGAAACCAATTCAAAAATCATCCTTGATGCTTTCGCGGAATATTTGATCAAGCATCCCTCTTACGAAATTGAAATTCGCGGACATACCGACGACGTTGGAGATGACAAAGCAAACCTTGCATTATCCGCAGAACGAGCATTTGAGGTAATGAGTTATCTCGCATCGAAAGGAGTTGAAGGAAAGCGTATGACATACAAAGGATTTGGAGAAACAAAACCGATTGCGGACAATACAACCGCGGAAGGAAGAGCTGCGAATAGGAGAACGGAGTTTGTTGTGAGGAAAATGTAAGAAGATCATTATTGGACTTATCTCTTCTATTCGACGTCGCTATAGTTCCAAGTTCATAGTTCCTGGCATCGCTAGTGATGCAAGAGCGCACCTCCTCAAATCTCACACTCAACCTCACACTTCTTTTTAAATGTGTAAGTGTGAGAAAAGAGATATGAGTGTTGAAGCGCGCCCTCCGCGGACTGCCTGCTGAAGACCGCCTACTTAAAACAAGCTTCCCTGCTCACCTTTCAACTTCGTCGGATCAATTTTCGGTTTGGACTTTTGCACTTCCGGTGCAGCATTCGCCGCTTGATTTTTCATCGCTTTGAATTTCGCCATGTCTTCATCGAGACCTTCGATTTCAAATTCGATGTCTTCAGGATTTTGTGGTTCGAACAATTCATCGTTGCGATCTACTTCTACTTTTTCCGGTTGACGCGCACGAATCATTTCATTCATCAAATTCTCTGATTCGACTTCACGCTGCGGATCAGCATCGATCAAGTCAATGTTCAATACCGGATAAGTTGTAAGTCTGTTGCCGATTGCTTTCAATCCTTTCACTGCAATGAACTCTCGCAAGTTCACACTCTCATCCATTTTATTCTTCGCGATTTTATTTCGCTTATCAAAGCGAACATAAATAACAGGGTGATGCAACAATGTAGCAACGCAGAGTTTGGATTTCGGATGCTCGGTAATGAACGTCACCGGACCTTTTGATGGCTCAACAAGGAATCGCTTTACAAACCACTGTTCCTTTTCACCATCGAAATAAACTGCCGTCAACGCTTTCTCCGGAATCCATTTTTCTACAACAGAAATATTGTCATCAAAGTGAGTTGACAAATCAGGAGTGATCAATTTGTAAACTCCGGAATGGAGCACCACAAGAATTTTATCTTCCGCATGAAATTCACCGAGGAATCTTCCATGACCTTCTTCATTCAAACGCATCACACTGTCATCGAGCCATATTTGACGCGCGCCGAGCGTAGAAATTCCCGCTTGCTTCAACTCTACTTTCTTCACCGGATACTTCGTTACAACATTTCCATTGGCATCACGGCCTTTGATAGCGAGTTCCGAAAAATCAACGTCGAACTTCAACTTCTTCACGCGTTCCATGGCGCGTAAAATGACTGTCACCACTTCCGCTTCACCATTTGGATTCGCGCTGAAGTGCAACACTTCGCTACCGGGTGTACCCTTCGTGAGATCATATTCTTTATCACGTGTGATAGCAGTCACAGCAAAGCGCTTCATCATAGCGCCGCCTTTCTTGCCATCACTGTATATCATATTGTAGATGGTGCGCTTGTCATCCTTCAACCATACAGCAACGTGTATGATGTCTTTACCGGCAAAAGCTTTGGACTCGACGCGCTTCACCAGCATCTTTCCATCCTTACGGAAAATAATGATGTCGTCGATGTCGGAACATTCACCGATATACTCGCCTTCATCTCGCTTCAAGCCTGTGCCGACAAATCCTTCTGCAAAGTTGACATACAACTTCGCATTGGCTATGGCGACCTTCGCAGCTTCCACCACATCGAATTGCTTCAACTCCGTTTTGCGCTCTTTGTCCTTGCCGTATTTGCGCTTCAACTCTTTGAAATAGTCGATACACGTATCAACCAGTTCTTTGAGTTTGCGCTTCACTTCTTTGATATCACCTTCAAGTTTTTTGATGAGATCATCTGCTTTGAATGCATCAAATTTCGAGATACGCTTGATGCGAATCTCCGTGAGACGTGTTACATCATCATCTGTCACTTCTCTGAAGAAGTCTTTCACAAAAGGCTTTAAACCTTTGTGAATCGTGTCGATGATCTCTTCCCATGTTTCGCAATCTTCAATTTTGCGATAGATTTTTTTCTCGATAAAAATCTTTTCGAGTGAAGAGAAAAACCATTGCTCATTCAATTCACCCAATTGAATTTTCAATTCATCTTCAATGAGATCTTTGGTATGCTCTGTTGAAATTTTCAGCAACTCATCTACACCGATGAAAACAGGTCTGTCTTCAGAGATAACGCATGAGTTCGGTGAAATACTCACCTGACAATCCGTGAATGCATAGAGTGCATCAATCGTTTTATCGGGAGAAGTTCCCGGCGCAAGATGAATGATGATCTCCACTTTATCAGTAGTGATGTCTTCAACCTTCTTTATTTTGATCTTTCCTTTTTCGTTTGCCTTCAACACAGAATCGATGAGCGAAACTGTTGTTGTGCCAAATGGAATTTCGGAAATGATCAGCGTTTTTTCCTTGTCGTCTTTTTTTATGCGCGCACGAACACGAACCTTACCTCCACGCAATCCACCGTTGTAATCCGTACAATCTGCAAGTCCGCCGGTTTGAAAATCGGGCATAATGTGCGTGCGTTTTCCACGCAGTATATCAATGCTCGCGTCGATCAATTCCAGGAAATTGTGGGGCAAAATTTTGCAGGCAAGTCCGACAGCAATACCTTCCACACCCATTGCAAGCAGCAAAGGAAACTTCACAGGAAGTGTATCAGGTTCTTTGTTACGACCGTCATAACTATTCAACCACTTTGTTGTCTTCGGATTGAAAACGACTTCCAGCGCGAATTTGTTGAGCCGAACTTCTATGTAACGTGATGCCGCGGCAGAATCACCGGTGTAAATATTTCCCCAGTTACCCTGCATGTCGAGCAACAAATTCTTCTGACCAATTTGCACGAGTGCATCGCCGATACTAGCATCACCGTGCGGGTGATACTTCATCGTATTACCGATCACGTTGGCCACCTTGTTGAAGCGACCATCGTCCATCTCCCAAAGTGAATGGAGAATTCTGCGTTGCACGGGTTTCAAACCGTCATGAATGTGCGGAACAGCTCGCTCGAGAATAACATAGCTCGCATAATCCAGGAACCAATCTTTATATAAGCCCTGCACTTGAACTACGTCGCCAAGGCTTCCACCTTCGGAGGACATTTCCTCATTGATATTTTCGATGTCTTCTGACATTCCTTTTCTCTAATTATTGTTCAACCAATTCTTCTTTGACAACTGCATCGGCGATGTCATCCTTCTCCACTTTCAAATTATTGATGATGAATTCTTGTCTGTCCGGGGTGTTTTTTCCCATGTAGAATTCAAGCATGTCTTTGAGGTGAGAATCTTTTCCGATTACAACCGGTTCAAGTCTTATTTCAGGTCCAATGAAAGCTTTGAACTCTTCAGGCGAAATTTCTCCAAGACCCTTGAATCGTGTGATCTCAGGCTTCGTTCCGAGTTTCGCAATGGCGCTTTGTCTCTCTTCGTCGCTGTAACAGTAAATCGTTTCTTTCTTATTTCTCACGCGAAAAAGCGGTGTAGTCAACACATACAGGTGACCATGCTTCACCAGATCGGGAAAAAACTGAAGGAAAAAGGTGATGAGCAGCAAACGGATGTGCATACCATCGACGTCAGCATCGGTGGCAATAACGACTCTGTTATAACGCAAAAGATCAAGTCCATCCTCGATATTCAAAGCAGCTTGCAACAAATTGAATTCTTCATTTTCGTACACAACTTTCTTCGTCATGCCATATGTATTCAGAGGCTTTCCGCGCAAACTGAATACAGCTTGCGTTTGCACATTGCGCGAAATCGTAATCGATCCACTTGCACTGTCACCCTCGGTGATGAACAAAGTTGTTTCCGGAGCATCATCCTTATTATCGGTGAAATGCACTTTACAATCGCGCAATTTTTTGTTATGAAGATTTGCCTTCTTCGCTCGATCGCGTGCAAGCTTTTGAATTCCTTGCAACTCTTTTCTTTCTCTTTCGCTTTGAAGAATTTTCTTCAGCAATGCGCTTGAGACATCCGGATTTTTATGAAGGTAATTGTTGAGTTCCTTCTGCAAAAACTCCAATACAAAAGCTTTCATGCTTTTGCCGTTAGGTTCGATTTCATTGGATCCCAACTTTGTTTTCGTTTGTGATTCGAAAACCGGTTCCACCACTTTCACCGCTACTGCAGCGACGATACCCGAACGAATATCCACAGCTTCATA
This sequence comes from Flavobacteriales bacterium, assembly GCA_043748015.1. GTDB lineage: Bacteria > Bacteroidota > Bacteroidia > Flavobacteriales_D > Sanyastnellaceae > JAIBBG01. The sequence continues at coordinate 2,629 of JAYTOA010000001.1, read as the reverse complement.
ATCCTTTCCGAAGAAATCGCGAATCACTTTCACATAAGCTTCACGAAATGCAGCATGGTGCGTTCCACCTTGTGTAGTGTATTGTCCATTGACGAAGCTGTAGTAATCTTCACCATAACTATTGGTGTGCGTCAGCGCAACTTCGATATCATCACCAATCAGGTGAACAGTAGGATAAAGCTGATCCTCGCTCATGTTGGCAGCGAGCAAATCTCTCAGACCATTTTCACTTTTGAATTTCTGTCCATTAAAAACGATGGTAAGTCCTGAATTCAGATAACAATAATTCCACAACAATTTCTCTACGTACTGCGCGCGAAACTGATAGTGATGAAACATGGAATCATCCGGAATGAAACTCATCGTCGTACCATTCTTCGAAGTCGTCGGACCGATTTTGTGATCCTTGATGATCGTTCCCTTTTTGAATTCAGCGATTTTCGACTCGCCATCGCGGACACTTTCCACTTTGAAGTAACCGCTGAGAGCGTTCACCGCTTTCGTACCGACACCATTCAATCCGACGCTTTTCTTGAAAGCGCGTGAATCATACTTACCACCGGTGTTGATTTTTGAAACACAGTCGATCACTTTTCCAAGTGGAATTCCGCGACCATAATCACGCACCGTGACAGTACCTTCCTTGATGATGATGTCGATGGTTTTACCATGACCCATCACGTATTCATCGATAGAGTTATCGATAATTTCTTTTAGAAGAACATAGATACCATCGTCGTAGGACGAACCATCACCGAGCTTACCGATGTACATACCCGGACGTAAGCGGATGTGTTCATGCCAGTCGAGCGACCGGATATTGTCTTCTGTATATTGAACCTGTTGCGACATTTTTGAATTTGCGGTAAAAACTAAAGTGCGAATTTACGAGCCACAAAGCCCGTCAGCACTCGATTGATAACGAGTTTTGAACAATAAAAATCCACTGAAAGGCAATATCAGCGGGCTTTATACATTTACCAACAAAATAAGCAACCCAAAGCCATGCGCCAAATCACATTTCTGTTTCTTGCGATTTTCATGATCACGATCACCGGTTGCGACAGCCGCAAAGTCATTTACAGTGAGCACGAATCCTTTGGAGAAGACTTCTATTGGTATAAAAAAGATGTCAAAACCTTTGTGGTTGACGTGAAAGAAAATGCGCATCCGTTGGAGCTTGTGCTCACTTTTCGATATGCGAGCAGTTATTTTTACGATAAAGCATTGATTCAGATTGTAGAAACCGATCCTTCCGGAAACGCCGTTCGACGTGACGTAGATTTAAAAATAAGAGATGAAAAAGGCGAATTCATTGGAGACAAAGGCTTCGACATCATCGACATCGAATATGTGCTTGATGGTAAAAAGCAATATCCCGTTTTTGGAAAATACAAATACGAAATTTCGCAAGTCATGCCAGACATTGATCCACTGGAGTTCGCTATGGATGTTGGGTTGATCGTTCGCGAAATCGAGAAGAAGTAATTGACTTCTAACTTTTGCTTGCTTATCATTGCAGTGTCATACTGAACACTGAATCTTGAGCGCAACTATCTCAAAAAATATCGGTCAAGCAGCGACTCTATTAAGAGATAATGAAGTCGTTGCCATTCCCACAGAAACAGTATATGGACTTGCGGCCAACGCATTGAATGCTGATGCCGTTGTGAAAATTTTCTCGATAAAAAATCGTCCGCATTTCGATCCGTTGATTGTTCACATTTCATCCATTGAAAAAGTAAAAGACCTCGTCATCGATTTTCCTGAGAATGCGCAAATACTCGCGAAAAAATTCTGGCCGGGACCTTTGACATTGGTGCTAAAGAAAAAGGACATCATACCCGACATCGTAACCTCCGGACTTGATACTGTTGGCATTCGAATGCCAGATCATACGATAACGAATGAACTTCTCCATTCACTCGATTTCCCGCTTGCTGCGCCTAGCGCAAATCCATTCGGATATATCTCTCCAACTTCTGCTGAGCACGTATTGAAACAATTGGGCGAAAAAATTCCAATGATACTGGATGGAGGAAATTGTCAGATAGGACTCGAATCAACCATCGTCGATTGCACAAAAGACATTCCCGTCATTCTCCGGTTGGGTGGAATAACCGAAGAGCAGATCACGGCGTGTATAGGCGAAGTTGAAGTGATGACCACGAGCACATCCAATCCGCAGGCCCCGGGAATGATGATCAGTCATTACTCGCCACATAAAAAAATTGTAGTCGGTGTAATCAAAAATCTACTTTCCAAACACTCAGGAAAAAAATTGGCGATCCTCAGCTTTGAAGATGAGTATTCGCACTACCGCAATTATATCCTTTCCGAAAAAGCTGACTTATCAGAAGCTGCAAAAAATCTTTTCGCAGCACTCCGCGAACTCGATACTTCCGACGCAGAGATCATCCTCGCCGAGTGGGTTCCGAATGTGGGAGTTGGGAAGGCGATCAATGATAAGTTGAGAAGAGCAAGCTCATAGAGGATTGTAGGAAAATAGGATTATGGGATTATAGGGAATGCGCTCTGTAGCAATCAAGAATTCCCCAATTCATCAAATCATTAAATAGGAATACAGGTATATAGGATTATGGGATTATAGGGAACGCGCTCTGTAGCA